>JAJXZO010000101.1 GCA_021780035.1 Pseudomonadota bacterium | reverse complement strand
TTCACCAGGGCGGTGTGCGCGCGTTCGACGATTTCCCGGGCGGTGGGGGGGCAGCGGGCGATGTGGCGATCCGCCGCCGCCTCCGCGGCCAGGGCGACGGGCAGCGTGTCGGCTTCGCGGCGGCCCTTTCTGTAGGAGTAGTAGCCGGCGCCTCCCTGCTGGCCGGGGCGGCCGCGGGCCAGCAGCCAGTCGACGATCGGCACCGCGGGCGGCAGCCGGCCCGCTCGTCCCGGCGGACACTGGCGCGCCACCTTGTCGGCTTCGAGGCCGATCAGGTCGGCCGCGGCGTAGGGGCCGAGCGCGTAGCCAGCGGCTTCCAGCGCCGCGTCCACCTCGGCGGGCGAGGCTCCGGCGAGCAGCAGCAGATCGCACTGGGCGGAGAGGCGCGCGAACAGGCGGCGCGCGCAACTGCCGCCATTTGCCGTTACCGCCGCCATGCCGAGGCGGCGCGCCAGCAGCAGCAGGGTGGCGACCGACTCCGGGGCGGTGCGGCCGAGGCGCTCCACTTCCAGAAGCCGCCTGCCGAGCGCCGGGTGCTGAAGGTGCAGGCCGAGCACCCGCTCGGGGGCGTCCACCACGTCGGCGAACTGCTCCAGGTCGAGGCCGGGGCTGGTGCTGGCCAGCAGGCAGTCGCGGCGGACAATGGCGGAGAGGCGGCGGAAGACGGAGCGCTTGCTTTCCGCGTCTTCGCCGACCGACTCGATGACCAGGGAGGCGTCGGCGAGGGCGTCGGGGCTGTCGAGCACGCGCACGCGCCGCAGAACGGACTCGCTGTCGGCGGAGGCCAGGGGGGAGACGGAGAGGCCGGATGCCTCCCGCGACGTCCGTTCGCACAGTGCGCGGATGCGCGCGCCCACCGTCCGGGCCGCCGCCGGGGAAGTCTCGATCACGGTGACCGGGAGCCCGGCGGCGGCGAGCGCCGCGGCAAGGGCGGTGCCGATGGTGCCGCCGCCCACCACGCCGCAGCGTTGCAGGGGCCACGGCCTGATGTCGAGCCCGCCGTTAACGGGCATGCGGGCGGCGCTTCGCTCCGCCTGCAGCAGATAGCGGAGCGCCCGGCTTTGCGGCGCGTCGCGGAGCGCGAGCCACAGGGCGTGTTCGCGCTGTAAGCCCTCGGCGAAAGGCAGGTCGATGGCCCATCCCACCGCTTCGGCGGCGCGGACGGGCGCGATCGCTCCCCTGGCCCGCCGCGCGACGGCGGCAGCGGCGGCGGCGAAGGTCGCACGCGCTTCCGGGCTTTGCATGTCGGGCACGGGCTGCGCGCCCGTCCGCGGCAGGGCCGCCCCGATCAGGCGGTGCGCCCGTTCCAGCGCCGCGCGCCGGAGATCGGTGGCGATCTCGTCCACCAGTCCGAGCCGCAGCGCCTCGTCGGCGGCGACGCGGCGGCCGCTGGCCAGCAGATCGAGAGCGGGCAGGGCGCCTATCAGCCGCGGCAGGCGCTGCGTGCCGCCGGCTCCCGGCAGAAGCCCCATGCGGCTCTGCGGCATTTCGACGAAAGCGTCGGGGGCCATCACCCGCACATGGCAGGCGAGGGCGAGTTCGAAGCCGGCTCCCAGCGCGGCGCCGTGCAGCGCGGCGACGACCGGCTTCTCCGCCGTCTCGATGAGCGAGGCGAGGCTGGCGACGGAGGGTTCCTCGGGCGGGGAGTCGAACTCCCGCAGTTCGGCGCCGGCGATGAAGCCGGGGCCGGCGCAGGCGAGCACGACCGCCCGCAGGCGCGCTTCGGCCAGCACTTGTTGCAGGAGGGGAAACAGCGCCTGGCGCAGCGCGGTGGAGAGCAGGTTGAGCGGCGGATTGTCGATGACGACAACGCCCACGTCGCCGTGGCGCTCAAGGGAAACGAGGGGGCGGACGGGCAGCATCGGCTACCGCCCCGGCGCGCCGGCGCCGCCGGGGGCAGGCAGAATGGCTTTCGGCAGTTCAGGAGCCATCGCCGCGCCTCATGAAAGAGACACGCGATTATGCGACCTTCGGGCCGGTTGCGGAAGCGGAGTCTGCGGGCGGCGCGGCGGCCGCCCGCCTCAGGTTCAGCGCGAGTAGAACTCGACCACGAGGTTCGGCTCCATCTGCACCGGGTACGGCACATCGGAGAACTTCGGTCCGCGCAGGAAGCGGCCCTTCATGGCGCGGTGGTCGACCTCGAGATACTCGGGAACGTCGCGCTCGCTGCTCTGCGAGGCGTCGAGCACCACGGCAAGCTGCTTCGACTTCTCGCGCACCTCGACGGTGTCACCGTCGCTGACCGAATAGCTGGAGATGTTCACGCGCTTGCCGTTCACCAGGATGTGGCCGTGGTTGACGAACTGGCGGGCGGCGAAGGGGGTGATGGCGAACTTCATGCGGTAGATGACCGCATCGAGCCGGCGTTCCAGCAGCTCGATCAGGTTCTCGTCGGTGTTGCCCTTGCGACGGGAGGCCTCGAAGTAATACTTGCGGAACTGCTTCTCGCCGATGTTGCCGTAGTAGGCCTTCAGCTTCTGCTTGGCCATCAACTGCACGCCGAAATCGGTCGGCTTGCCCTTGCGGCGCTGCCCGTGCTGGCCGGGGCCGTATTCACGCTTGGCGAGCGGCGACTTGGGCCGCCCCCAGAGGTTGACGCCGAGACGGCGGTTGACCTTGTACTTGCTGCCGATGCGCTTGGTCATCGTGCATAGCCCTTCTTGCGGTGCCGCCGGCCCTTCGGGCTTGACGGCCTGTTGTACCGGTAGGCCCTTCGCCGACGGCGAGGGCGGGCGCAAGGCCCGAAGCCTTGTCCACGTTCCCGGCAGGAAGCGGGGGCTATAGGCAGAGGGGCGGCGGTTGTCAAACCGGGACGGCCGGGGCGGTGCGGGTGCTGATGATTCGATAGCGGAACGGGTAGGACGCGGCGAGGCGGTCAGCCGGGTTTTTCGAGGGCGCGTTCGCGGCGGCGGCGGTGCGGGAAGGAGGGGTCGAGCCAGGGCCAGAGGGCGCTGGGGTGGCCGGAGGTGGGGCGGACGGCAGCGGGCGTTTGTCGCAGGCGGGGGGTGACGGGGGCGAGCAGGTGGCGGGATGCGCTGCGCTTTCCCGCCCTACGAGGCCGATATCGACGGTGGGAGCTTGTGCCTGCGGCGGTTGAGCGAAGCGGATATACTTCCGCCATGTCCCGATTCGCACCCGGCCAAGCCGATCTGTTCGCGCGCGCCGAGCCCGACCCGCTTGCGGAGCCGGCGCCGGTGGGGGCGCCCGAACGGCCGGCGCTGGAGCAGCTTGCCGAGGCGCTGGCGGCGCTGCGCGCGGCTGAGCAATTGCCGTGGCCGGATGTGACGGCGGCCATGGCGGAGGAACAGCGGATTCTTGGCCTCGCGCGGCAGGCCGGCGCCGAGGGGGCGCGGCTGGCCACTCTGTTCATGGACGAATCCGAGCGGCTGTTCGCTGCCGCCGAGCGGGAAGCCATGCGGGCGGCGCTCGAAGCGG
>JAJXZO010000112.1 GCA_021780035.1 Pseudomonadota bacterium | reverse complement strand
CGGCGCGCCCCGTTTCGCCGCCGCCGAAAATGACGGTGCCGGCGCGGGGAGGCAAGGGGGATGCTGTGTGCGGGGGCGCAACAATTTGGGAGCGTTATCTGTTTCGCCATTGCCGGCGGGCGTCGCCGGCGCGAAACTCAAAACAGTCTCTACCGAGGAGGAGCGAGCATGGCTGAGCGTCTGTTCACCCTGGCCGATCTGGAAGTCCTGAAGCAGTGGGACACTCCCACCATCTGCAACGGGCTCGAGATCGTCTGCCCCGAACGCCGCGCGGTCGGCTTCACCGTCGAGCCGGTGGTCGCCGTGGACCGCAAGTTCCCGCCGATCGTCGGTCTCGCCCGCACCGGGCTGATCCGCGCCAAGGAGCCGCCGCGCGGGACGATTCCTCCGCGCGAGGCGTGGTACGAATATGTGGCCGCCACGGACCTGCCCACCATCGCGGTGATCCAGGACATCGACGACCGCCCCGGCTATGGCGCCTTCTGGGGCGAGGTGCAGAGTACGGTGCACAAGGGCCTGGGCGTGCTCGGCTGCGTCACCAACGGCTCCTACCGCGACCTCGACATGCTCGCACCCGACTTCCAGATCCTCGGCGGGCGCATCGGCCCGAGCCACGCCTGGGTGCACATGGTGCAGTTCAACTGCCAAGTGAACATCCTCGGCATGCTGACGAACCACGACGACGTGGTGCACGCCGACTACCACGGCGCCGTGGTCGTGCCGGCGGAAGCGGTGAAGAAGCTGCCGGCGGCGATCGACCTCGTATCCCGGCGCGAGAAGGTGATCCTCGACATGGCGCGGAGCCCCGGCTTCAACGCGGCGCAGATGCGCGAGACGCTGAAGCGCTCGGGCGAGATCCACTGACGATGGCGGCGGGCACGGGCGAGGGCGGCAGGCCGACCATCGCCCTGCTCGCCAGCCGTTCCATGCGCAGCGGGCCCTTGAGTCCGCTGCTCAGGCTCGCGCGGGCGGTGGAGCCCTGGTGGCGCGACGTGCTGCGCCCGCGCCTCGTTCTCGCCAGCGGTTCCCACAAGACGCTGGCGCAGTACGGCGTTCTGGAAGGCTACGAGCACCTCGAGGTGCTGCCGCCCGGCCGCGCGGGCGGGCTGGTGACGCTCGCCTCGCGCCTCGTCGATCCCAGCCCCGAAGCCGCGGTGGACTGGGTGATCTACCTGATGGACCCGTCCGATCCCACCTCGCTCTACCCGGAAAGCCAGGCCGTGAAGCGCGAGTGCGTGGTGAACGCCAAACCGTTTCTCGCCACCGAGGCGGCGGCGCTGGAATGGTGCCTGATCCACTGGCTTGCCGCCGACCGCACGGCGCCGCATCCGGCCACGCAGCGATTCCTGCGCCCCCGCCGGCCCGGCGAACCGACCTTCGGCACCGGCCTGGCGCTGATCGCCCACGATGCGCACAAGAACGACATGGTGCGGTTCGCCGCCGACTACGCCGGACTTCTCGGCCGGTTTCCCTCCCGCATGGCCACCGGCACCACGGGCGGGTTGCTGAACGGGGCGATCCCACGCCGCCTGGCCGAACAGGGCGAGGCCACCGGGCGCGAGGCCGAAACCTATCGCCGCTTCGGCTTCCTGCCGGCGGCGGTCGCGCGGAAGCTTGATGAATACGAGGAATTGCAGCATCTTACAGACCGTCTCGCCGGTACGCTGCGGGCAGCGAGAGCACCGGAGCCCTGGGTCGCCGCCATGCGCAGCGGCCCGCAGGGCGGCGACGTGCAGATCGCCCAGGCGGTACTCGACGGCGCCTGCAAGCACATCATTTTCTTCGAGGATCCGCTGGTCTCGCGTGAGCACGAGGCCGACATCATGCTGCTGGAACGCGCTGCCCGCATCCGTACCGCCGAGGCCGTCTGCATGCACGACCCCGCGACGGCGCGGAACTGGGCGGAAGCCTGGAGCACCTGCCTGGAGCATCCCGATCTCGCGCCGGTGTCGCTGGAGATGGCGTTCCGCCGCCGCTTCGGCTGCGAACTCATCGTTGCGCACCAGGGGCCTCGGGAAACCATGCGGCGCTACGCCTCCGGGCTCACCGCCGCCGACGGCTCGGCGGCACAGGTGGCTTTCGCCGGCGAGCCGGTGCCGCAGGGCGGGGTTGCCGTCTTGACGGCGGAAGAAGCCGCCGCCGCGCTTGACGCCGTGGGCCGGGGCGAGGAAACCACCACCGCCTAGCCGCGGAAGGCGGCGCAAGAGGGAGATCAGCATGGAGACGTTGCAACGCAGCCGGCTCGCCGCCGGCGCCTACGGAGTAGCGCATACGCCGGGCGCGCCGCACTGGCCGGTGACCGTGTTGCAGATCGGCGACGGCAACTTCCTGCGCGCCTTCGTCGACTGGATGATCGATTCGGCCAACGGCCAGGGGCTGATGCGCGCCGGAATCGCCATCGCCCAGCCGCTGCCGCAGGGCATCGCGCCGCAACTGATGGCACAGGACGGGCTCTACACCGTGCTGCTGCGCGGCATCGAGGGCGGGCAGGTGGTGCAGCAGCGCCGGGTGGTCAGTTCCGTGCGCACGGCGCTGAACCCGTACGACGACTGGAAGGGCCTGAAGGCGCTGGCCTGCGAGCCGGCGGTGCGGTTCGTCGTTTCCAACACCACCGAGGCCGGCATCGCCGACCTGGAGGAACCGTTCACCCCGGATGCCTGCCAGCAGAGCTTCCCCGCCAAGGTGGCGAGCCTGCTCCATGCCCGCTATCAGGCGCTGGGCGGCACCGGTGCGCCCGGCCTCGTGTTCCTGCCTTGCGAACTGATCGAGGCGAACGGCACCAACCTGCGCCGCGTCGTCCTCCTGCACGCCAAGCGCTGGAACCTCGGCGCCGATTTCATCGCCTGGCTGAAGGACAGCAACCACTTCCTCGACACGCTCGTGGACCGCATCGTTCCGGGCTACCCGGCCGCCGAGGCGGAGAAGCTCTGCGCCGAGTGGGGCTACCAGGACCGCCTGATCGCCGCCGCCGAGCCGTTCCACATCTGGGTGATCCAGGGTCCGGCGGCGCTGGCGGAGGAATTCCCGCTGCACAAGGCCGGGCTCAACGTGGTGTGGACCGAGGACATGCGGCCCTACCGCACGCGCAAGGTGCGCATCCTCAACGGCGCACACACCGCGAGCGTGCTCGCCGCCTACGCCGCCGGGCTCGACACGGTGCAACAGATGATGGAGGACGCGGAAGTTTCGGCCTACCTGCGCCGGGTGATGTTCCAGGAGATCGTGCCCTTCGTGCCGCTGCCGGAGGCCGAGCGCCAGGCCTACGCCGCCAGTATCTGGGAGCGCTTCGCCAACCCGTTCATCCGCCACGAGTTGATCTCCATCGCGCTCAACTCCGTCTCCAAGTGGAAGGTGCGCGTGCTGCCGACGGTGAAGGACTACATCGCCGGTCGCGGCGAAACGCCGGAGGGGCTGGCCTTCTCGCTCGCCGCGCTGCTCTGGTTCTACCGCGGCAAGATGGAGAACGGGGCCTACACCGGCCACCGCGGCTCCGGCTCCTACCCGATCCGCGACGACGCGCCCGTGCTCGCCGCCATGGCCATCGCCTGGGAAGCGGGCGATCCGGCGGCGGCGGCGAAGCGGATCCTGGCTGATGCCTCGCTCTGGGGCGAAGACCTCACGGCGCTGCCGGGCCTGCTTACCAGGGTGACCGCCGGGCTGCGGGTGATCGCCGGGCAGGGGATGAAGGCCGCGCTCCGCGCCGTCGCCGGCTGATCCGCCTAGCAGTCGCAGAAAAACCCCCTACCGCCGGTGGCGGGAGGGGGTTTCTGTTGCCCGGCAGCCGGGCTCAGAAAGCGAAGTAGGTCTTCGCGTTCTGGTAGGACACGCCGCGCACCAGGGTGGACAGCGCCTGGAAGTCGGCTGGGTATTCGCCGTCCTCCACCCAGCGGCCGAGCAGGCGGCACAGCAGCCGGCGGAAATAGTCGTGGCGCGGGAAGGAGGCGAAGCTCCGCGAATCGGTGACCATGCCGACGAAGGTGCCGAGTACGCCGTGGTTGGCGAGCGTGCGCATCTGCTCGAGGTTGCCGTCCTTGTGGTCGTTGAACCACCACGCCGGGCCGAACTGCAGCTTGCCCGCCACCGAGCCGTCCTGGAAGCAGCCGGCCAGCGCCGACAGCACCGGGTTCATCACCGGGCTCATGCAGAACAGCATGGTCTTCGGCAGCAGGTTGTCTCGGTCGAGAGCATCCAGCAGACGGGCGAGCGGCACGGCGATGGAGAGTTCGCCGATGGTGTCGTAGCCGGTATCGGCGCCGAGGCTGGCCATGGCGCGGCTGTTGACGTTGCGCACCGCGCCGATGTGCAGGCACATCACCCAGCCCTTGCGGGCATAGGCGCGGCCGAGGTGCACGAGCAGCGCCGCCACGTAGGCGCCGCGCTCGGCAAGGCTCAGGCTGTCGCCGGCAAGCCTGCGGGCGAACAGCTTCTCGACGGTGGCGTCATCGGGCGGCATCTCCGGCAGCGGCACGTCCACCGCGTGGTCGCTCGCCCGGGCGCCGTGGGCATGGAAGAACTCCACGCGCGACTCGAGCGCCCGTACCAGGGCGGCGAAGCTGGTGATGTCCACCTTGGCGGCGGCGCCGAGCCGGCGGAGGTAGTCGGCGAAGCCGGGCGCCTCGATGCGCATCGCCTTGTCCGGGCGGTAGGCCGGCAGCACCCTGGTTTTCAGCTCCGAACGGGCCAGCTCCTCGTGCGCGGCGAGGTCGTCCGCCGGGTCGTCGGTGGTGCAGGAAACTTCCACCTTCGCCTGGTCGAGCACCGACCAGGTGTCCATGCCGGCGAGCAGGGCGTTGGTCTGCTCCCACAGCGCGGGCGCGGTTTCGGCGTTGATCACCGCCTCGATGCCGAAAATGCGCTTCAGCTCGAAGTGGCTCCAGTGCAGCACCGGGTTGCCGGCGGCCAGCGGCAGGATGCGGCAGAAGGCAAGGAAGCGCTCCCGGTCGTTGCCGGTGCCGGTGACGAGGCGTTCCGGCACGCCGGCGGCACGCATCAGCCGCCACTTGTAGTGGTCGCCGTAGTTGCCCTTGCCCAGCCACAGTTCGGCGGCGTTGCCGAACTTCTTGCGCGCCGCGAGGTCGGCGGGCGGCAGATGCGCGTGGTAGTCGATGATCGGCAGCTCGGCCGCCACCTCGTGGTAGAGCTTCTTCGCCCAGCTCGTGTCGAGCAGGAAGTCTTCGGTGATGAACATCGAATGCACCTTTGCGGTTTGACGGGCCGCGGCCTAATCGGCCACCTGCCGCAGCGGCTCCGACGGCGGCTGCTCGCTGCTGGCGGCCTGTCCCGCCTGGATGGCGGTAAGCGCGATCGTATAGACGATGTCTTCCACCAAAGCACCCCGGGACAGATCGTTCACCGGCTTGCGCAGCCCTTGCAGCATCGGCCCGATGCTCACCACGTGCGCCGAGCGTTGCACCGCCTTGTAGGTGGTGTTGCCGGTGTTGAGGTCGGGGAAGATGAACACGCTGGCGCGACCCGCCACCGTGCTGCCCGGCGCCTTCTGCCGCGCCACGCTTTCCACGCTCGCCGCATCGTACTGCAGCGGCCCGTCGATCAGCAGGCCCGGCGCCTTCTCGTGAGCGATCTCCAGCGCCCGGCGCACCTTGTCCACATCGGCGCCGCCGCCCGACGAGCCGGTGGAGTAGGAGATCATCGCCACGCGGGGCTCGATGCCGAAGGCCTCGGCGGAGGCGGCCGACTGGATGGCGATATCGGCCAGATCCTCGGCGGACGGGTCCGGGTTCACCGCGCAGTCGCCGTAGACCAGCACGTCGTTCGGCAGCAGCATAAAGAAGATGCTGGAGACGATGGACACGCCGGGGGCGGTGCGGATCAGCTGCAACGCCGGGCGGATGGTGTTGGCGGTGGTATGCACGGCACCGGAAACCAGCCCGTCCACCTCGTCGCACGCCAGCATCATGGTGCCGAGCACGACGTTGTCTTCCAGCTGCTGCTCGGCCTGCTGGGTGGTGAGGCCCTTGCTTTTGCGCATCGACACCATCGGCTCGACATAGCGGAGCCGGATATCGGCGGGGTTGAGGATCTCGACGCTTGGCGGCAGCACGAGGCCCTGCACCTCGGCGACGTGGCGGACGCGGCCCGGCTCGCCGAGCAACACGCAGCGGGCGATGCCTTTCTCGTGGCAGATGATCGCCGCCTGCACGGTGCGCGGCTCGTCGCCCTCCGGCAGCACGATGCGGCGGTTGCCCTCGCGTGCCAGTTGCACGAGCCGGTGGCGGAAGGCGGGCGGCGGCATGCGCAGGTGCCCGGGATGGCCGATGAGCGCCTGCAGGGGCAGGGTGGCGATGTTCTCGGCGGCATGGGAGACCGCCTGCTGCATGCGCTCGGTGTCGTCGGCACGCACGTGCGTGGAAAGCGCCGCCAGAGCCGCGCCTGTCTCGTAGGTATTTTCTTCGGTGGCGAGGATCGGCAGGCTGGCGAGGTCGGGCCCGCGCAGCAGCGCGTCCACCTGCCGCGACATCCGTGTGCCGCAGGTGAGCAGGATGCCGGAGAGCGGCATGCCCTGCAGATAGGCCAGCCCGCTGGCGAGGATGATGTCGCTGCGTTCGCCGGCGGTGACCACCAGCGAGCCCGGGCCGAGCACGTCGATCACCCCTTCGACGCCGCGCCCCGCGATGGAGACGCGCAGCACCCGCTTGCTGGCGATGGCGCCTTCCTGCACCACCTCGAGGCCCAGCGCGTCGCGCACGTCCTTCACCCGGAGCGCGCGGAGCTTGGAGTCGTAGGGAACGTCGCAGAGTACCGGCAGGTCGCCGGTGGGGCCGTGCAGCGCGCGGGGCAGAGGGGCGGTGGTGCCGGGACGGAGGTGGTTCACCAGCACGCCGGCCAGAGGCGGGGGCTCCTCCGATTCGGCGAACTGCTGCAGGGTCAACCCGACCATGGCGGCAAGCGCCGCCTCGTCGTGGCCGTCTCGGCTGATCACCGGCAGCAGCGCGGCGCTGAAGGCCCGTGCCATGGCGGCATTCAGCCGCGAGGCGATCTGCAGCCCGGCGTCCGGGATCAGCCCTTCCACCACCAGCGCGTCGCAGTCGTGGCAGACGGTCTGCAGCGAGGCGACCAGATCCTCGAGCAAGGCATCGAGCCCGCCCTGGCGCACCCGCGCCTCGGCCTCGGCGAAGGGCATCGGCTCCGCCACCTCGAGGTTGAACAGCTGGCGGGCGAAATGCGCCGAATAGTCCTGGTCGCCGCGGTCGGGCGGCTGGGCGATCGGCTTGGCGAAACCGACGGCGACGCGGTCCCGGCGCAGCGCCTGCACCAGACCAAGCGCGATCGAGGTCAGCCCGCACTCCCGGGAGGCCGGAGCCAGGAAGAAAACCTGTGTGGAACGCGACATCGGCTCGGTCTCCTTGCTGCTAGCCGGCGGCCTTGCGGGCCAGCTCGGCGGTGTCGCAGGCGATCATCCACTCCTCGTTGGTGGCCACCACCGCGGCGCAGGGTTTGTCCCCCGCCCGGGTGATCACCCCGTTCCTCCCCCGAATCACCTTTTCGTTCGCGTCGGCGTCGAGCGCCATGCCGAAGGGCTGCAGCCGCGCCAGCGTCTTCGCCCGGATCAGCGGCGAATTCTCGCCGATGCCGCCGGTGAAGATCACCGCGTCCAGCCGGCGCAGGCTCATCGCCAGCGCGCCAATATAGCGTGCCAAACGATGCGCGAACACATCGAGTGCGAGGATGGCGCCCTCGTGGCCCTTTGCGGCCGCCGCCTCCAGCTCGCGGCAGTCGTTGGAAAGCCCGGACAGGCCGAGCAGGCCGCTTTTCTTGTTGAGCAGCGTGTCGATCGCCGCCACGTCGAGCCCTTCGGTGCGCATCATGTGCAGCACGGCGCCGACGTCGATGTCACCCGAGCGGGTACCCATCACCAGCCCTTCGAGCGGCGTCAGCCCCATGCTGGTGTCGACGCTGCAGCCGTCCTGCACGGCGGTCGCCGAGGCGCCGTTGCCGAGGTGGGCGGTGACGAGCCCATGGTCGGCCGGATCGAGCCCGAGGAGGCCCACCGCTTCGTGGGCGACGAAGCGGTGGCTGGTACCGTGGAAGCCGTAGCGGCGCACGCCGTAGCTTCGGTACTGCTCCATCGGCAGCGCATAAAGGTAGGCCTCGCGCGGCATCGTCTGGTGGAAGGCGGTGTCGAGCACCGCGACGTGGGGAATGTCCGAGAGCCGCTCCATGGCGACGCGGATGCCGAGCAGGGCGGGGGGGTTGTGCAGCGGCGCCAGGGGGTTGCACGCCTCGATGTCGGCGATGACCAACGGCGTGATGATCACCGATCCGGTAAAGCGCTCGCCGCCGTGCACCACCCGGTGGCCGACGGCTACTAGCGCCTCGATCCAGCCGCGGGCGGCGAGTTCGGCCACCACCGCGTCGAGCGCGGCGGCGTGGTCGGCCCGCGGCAGCGGCGCCGTCCGCTTGCCGCCTTCATCCTTGAAGGTGATGCTGGGGCCTTCGCCGCCCAGCCGCTCCGCGAGGCCGGAGAGCACGGGCGTGCGCTGCCCGGTGTTCTGCACCGCGAACTTGAGCGACGACGAGCCGCTGTTCAGCACCAGGATCAGGTTCTTGTCGGGCGCCATCAGGTCTCCTTGCCGCTCGGCGCGGCGGACGTGGGCAGTGGTAGGGATAGTCGTGGGAAGGGTCGCGCCGGAGGAAAGCCTTGGACCCGGCACGCCAGATGCCGGGCACGCGCAGCCGACCCGCAAGCGATTGCGCGGCAAACTGCCGCTTCCTGGTTCGCCTTACGTTGATCTGGATCAATTGGCACGGGGAATGGGGGAAATACAGGCATGCCGCGGGGTGGACACACAACGCCCGCGTCCCCATTTGTGGCCGAGAGGCGCGGTGGCGCCCGCTCTGCGCGAGGGCGGGGCAGGGATGCAACTGCGCCGGGTGTTCAAGGCGCGCCACCTCGGGGATGTTCGGCGGCCGGGCCGCCAATGGCGACGAGTCGGAGCGCACAGGCGGGTCCGGGCCGGCAAACAAAAAGAAGGATGCAGTTGTGCCTAACGATAAATCGCAAAACGTTCAGGACGTGTTCCTGAACCATGTGCGCAAAAACAAGACTCCGGTGACCGTGTTCCTGGTCAACGGCGTAAAGTTACAGGGTATCATCACCTGGTTCGATAATTTTTCCGTTCTGCTGCGCCGCGACGGGCATACCCAGCTCGTCTACAAGCACGCCATCAGCACCGTGATGCCGGGCGCGCCCATCCAGTTGTTCGAGGCGCCGAAGGAAGTTTCCGGCAGCACGCTCACCATACCCGTGCGGGAGCGTTCCCCTGCCCCGGGAGAGTGAGCCGACCGCCCGGGCACCAACCCGCGCTGCCGTCATCCTGCCCTGGGAGAAGCCGCCGACCGCCGTCGGCGAGGCGCCCCGGGCGGCGGATGCGCGTCTGGCCGAGGCGATCGGACTGGCCGCCTCCATCGGAGTGGTCGTCGTGCACAGCGCCGTCGTGCCGCTGCGCGGCCGCCGCCCCGCCAGCCTGCTCGGCGAAGGGCAGATGGCGGCGCAAGGGCGCATGATCGCGGCCGAACGCGTCGATGTCGCCGTGATCGACGCACCGCTCTCGCCGGTGCAGCAGCGCACGCTCGAGCGCGCCTGGGGCTGCAAGGTGATCGACCGCACCGGCCTCATCCTCGACATCTTCGGAGCCCGCGCCCGCACCCGCGAGGGCAGCCTGCAGGTGGAACTCGCCCATCTCGAATACCAGCGTTCGCGCCTCGTGCGTTCCTGGACCCACCTTGAGCGCCAGCGCGGTGGCTTCGGCTTCATGGGCGGCCCCGGCGAGACGCAGATCGAGGCCGACCGCCGCCTGATCGGCGACCGCATTGTGCGCCTGAAGCAGGAACTGGAGCAGGTGCGCCGCACCCGCGGCCTGCACCGCGCCGCGCGCCGGCGGGTGCCGTATCCGGTGGTGGCGCTGGTCGGCTACACCAACGCCGGCAAATCAACGCTGTTCAACGCCATGACCGGCGCCGAGGTGATGGCGCGCGACCAGTTGTTCGCGACCCTCGACCCCACCATGCGTGAACTCAGGCTGCCTTCCGGGCGCAGCGTGATCCTGTCGGATACCGTCGGTTTCATCAGCAAACTGCCCACCGAACTGGTGGCCGCCTTCCGCGCCACGCTGGAGGAGGTGGCGCAGGCCGACATCATCCTGCACGTGCGCGATGCCGCACACCCCGATTCGGCGGCGCAGCGCACCGACGTGCTTGCGGTTCTCGACGGCATGGCCCGCGACGGCATGCTCGGGGCCGACTGGCCCTCGCACACGCTCGAGGTGCTGAACAAGGCCGATCTGCTCGGCGGCGTGGCGCACGTCCCCGCGCGCACCGGCGTGGTGGCGGTTTCCGCCATCACCGGCGAAGGGCTGCCGGCGCTGCTCGCCGCCATCGGCTCCCGCCTCGCCGCCGGCATGGAAGTGGCCGACTACGCGATTCCGCCGGCCGACGGGGCGCGTCTTGCCTGGCTCTATCAGCACGGCGAGGTGATCGACCGCACCGACGACGAAGCGGCGATCCGCTTGCGCGTGCGGCTCCGCCCGGCGGATCGCGCCCGTTTCGAGGGAGCCCAGGAGTCACGATGAGAGCCTTTCACCGCGACGACATCCGCGTCCTGCACGAGGTGCTGCGCGACGCCGCCGGCGCAGAAGTGATGCCGCGTTTCCGCCGCCTCGCCGAGGGCGAGGTGCGCGCCAAGACCGGCCCGCTCGATCTCGTCACCGTGGCCGACGAGGCCGCCGAACGTGCCATCACCGCCGCTCTGCGCCGGCACTTCCCCGACTGCCTGGTGGTGGGGGAGGAGGCCACGGCCGCCGATCCCTCGCTGCTCGGCGGGCTCGCGGCCGCCGATCTCGCCTTCGTCGTCGATCCGGTCGACGGCACCGCCAATTTCGCCGCCGGCCTGCCGCTGTTCGCGGTGATGGCGGCTGTGCTCGTGCGGGGCGAGGTGGCGGCGGCGGTCATCCTCGACCCGGTGGGTGGCGATGCCGCCTGCGCGCTGAGGGGCGAGGGCGCCTGGATCGAAACGCAGGAAGGCGCCCACCGGGCGCTGCGGGTGGCAGACGGCGCGAACGTCAAGGAGATGACCGGCACCGCTTCCTGGCGCTTCCTGCCGGAAGCGCTGCAGGGAAGGGTGTGCCGCAATCTTCCCAGGGTCGCCGCCGTGTTCGACTACCGCTGCGCCGGCCACGAATACCGTCTCGCCGCGGCGGGTGGCTGCCACTTCCTGCTGTTCAACCGGCTGATGCCGTGGGACCACGCGCCGGGCTGGCTGCTGCACCGCGAAGCCGGCGGCTATGCCGCGCAGTTCGACGGCAGCCCCTACGTCGCCGCCCACGTCACCTCGGGCGGGCTGCTCTGCGCGCCCGACCGGGAAAGCTGGCAGGCGCTGCACGAGGCGCTCCTCGGCGCCTGAACCGGCCGCGCGGCGCGGAAAATGCGCCGCCTCCCGCAACTTTGTCGCGCGTCGCCACTTCCCACGCGGCGCCACTTCCCGCATGTTGTCGCTTTCCAGACCCAGGGAGAGTCCCATGCGCCTGCCCGTCGCGGCCTGCCTGCCGGCTTTCGCCGCACTTGCCCTCGTCGCCGCCCAGCCGGCGCAGGCGAAGGCACCGTCATTCGTCTCCGGCAAGACGGTGAGCATGTGCACCGATCCCACCTACGCGCCGATGGAATTCTACCGCCATCCCGGCGACAAGGCGCCCGTGGGCTTCGACATCGACCTTGCCACCGCGCTCGCCAAGCGCTGGGGCGTGACGCTGCGCATCGTGCCGATGGACTTCACCGGCCTGATGCCGGGGCTCGACGCCAAGCGCTGCGACATGGTGATGAGCGGAGCCTTCGTAACGCCCGCGCGGCTCGCCCATTTCGACGGCGTGCCCTACATCGCCTCCAGCCAGGTGATTCTGGTCAGCGCCAAGACGCACGACATCCACAGCCCCGATGATCTTTCCGGCAAGGTGGTGTCGGTGCAGGCGGGGACCGTCTACGAGCAGCGCCTGCATGCGCTCGACGCCGAACTGAAGGCGAAGGGCAAGCCGGGCATCACCATCCAGTCCTATCCGGGCGGCGCCGACACCGTGCAGCAGCTCACCACCGGGCGCGCGGCGGCGGCCATCACCCAGGACACCGAGGCGGCCTGGCGGGCGGTGGCGCAGAAGGGGATGTTCTCGGTGGCCTACGTCTACCCGGCGACCGACCAGTTCGGCATCTTCTTCGCCAAGAATCCGGCCGACTACCAGCAGGTTAAGGCCGACATCGAGGCGCTGAAGGCGAGCGGCTACCTCACCAAGATCGGCGTCAAGTGGCGGCTGCCGCCGTCTGATGCGAAGGCGCCGCTCACCTGGCCGAAGTAAGCCGCCGGTTTCGTGCAGTTCGACGTCAACCTCTTCCTGGGCAGCCTTTTCTCCTGGCCATTCTTCCAGGGAGCCCTGGTCACCATCGCGCTCAGCGCCGCTTCCCATGCCGTGGGCATCGTCCTCGGCCTGGGGGTGGCGCTGGCGTCCGGCTCGCACCGCCGCTGGCCTCGCGCGGTGGCGCGCTTCTATGTCTGGCTGTTCCGCGGCACGCCGGTGCTGCTGCTGCTTCTGTTCGTGTGGAACGCGCTGCCGCAGATGCTGCCGGTGTTCCGCGAAAGCTGGTTCACGCCGTTCCTGGCCGCCTGGCTGGCGCTTAGCCTGAGCGAGACCGCCTACCAGTCCGAGATCAACCGCGCCGCGCTGCTCTCCGTGGACGATGGCCAGCGCGCTGCCGCCGCCGCGCTCGGGCTCACCCGCACGCAGGCGTTCTTCCTGGTGGTGCTGCCGCAGTGCCTGCGCGTGGCGGTGCCGCCGACGGTGAACGAGTTCATCACGCTCTTGAAGACCACCTCGCTCGCTTCGGTGATCTCCTTGCAGGAGCTGCTCGCCGTCACCACCCGGGCGAGCAACGTCTCCTTCCGCTACACGGAGTTCTACGCCGTGGCGCTGGTGTATTATCTGGTGATCGTGTCGCTGCTGATGTTCGGGCAGACGCATCTGGAGCGACGCTTCACTCCCGGGGGCAGCCGCATCCGGCTGGATCACGAGTAGCGGCGTGGACGGCGCGCTCCCATCTGGCAGACGATGAACGAGCGGCGCGCACGGCAGCGATGGCGGGCGGCGGCCTGGGGTGGGGTGCTGCCCTCGGGCGATGCGCCGCCGCGCGCTGTACCGATCCCCCGCCGCAGGCTTTCGCCGCCGTGGCGCTGGCGGCGGCGCGGGTGGGCGATCGCCGGCTCGGCGCTGCTGCACCTGCTGGCGCTGGCGGCGATCCTGCTGCTGCCGGGACGCCCGCCCGTGGTGCCGAACATCGCCGAGCCCGGAACGGTGGACGTGCTGATGCTGCCGGCAGGCGCGCCGCACGCCGTGCCGAAGGCCGCCGTTCCCGCGCCGCCCTCGGCGGCAAAACAGCCACCGCGACAGGAAGCCTCGGCCGCGCCGCCGCAGCCGCCGCCCGCACCAGCGGAACAAGCCCGGAAGCCGCCCCCCACCCCGGCCGCGCCCCAGGCCGGGCCGGCGCCGCCCGCGACGGCTGCCGCAGCCCCGGAGGCGAAATCGGAGCCGGCCAAGGCGGTGCCGCCGC
>JAJXZO010000028.1 GCA_021780035.1 Pseudomonadota bacterium | reverse complement strand
GCATGGCTGGCGCGGTCGATCTTGATGCCGAAGGCGCGCGAGCCGACGACGCGCGCGGCGATGCCGCCCACCGCGCCCGAGGTGCGGGCGAGGCGGCGGATCTCGCCGAACAGCGTCGGCCCCTCCGAGTTCGGCGGCGTTTCGTCCGCCGGTCTGTCGCCCGCCGGTTTCCCGGCGTTGGGCTTGTCGCTCATTGCGCGGCGAGCTCGTCGATGAAGCCGGCGATGATGTCGAGGCCGCGCCGCCAGAAGGCGGGGTCGGAGGCATCGAGGCCGAACGGGGCGAGCAGTTCCTTGTGGCGCAGCGTGCCGCCGGCCTTGAGCATGGCGAGGTACTTCTCGACGAAGCCTTTCTGGCCCTTCCGGTAGACGTCGTACAGCGCGTTCACCAGGCAGTCGCCGAAAGCGTAGGCGTAGACATAGAACGGCGAGTGGATGAAGTGCGGCACGTAGGACCAGAACACACCGTACTCGGGCGTGAACTCGAAGGTGGGGCCGAGGCTTTCGCGCTGCACGTCGAGCCAGATCTCGGCGATGCGCTCGGCGACGACCTCGCCCTGGCGGCGCTCGGCGTGGAGCTTCTGCTCGAAACGGTAGAAGGCGATCTGGCGCACCACCGTGTTCAGCATGTCCTCGACCTTGGAGGCGAGCATGATCCGCCGGCGGTCCTTGTTCGTTTCGGCATCGAGCAGGGCACGGAAGGTGAGCATCTCACCGAAGACGCTGGCCGTCTCGGCGAGCGTGAGCGGCGTTCCGGACATCAGGTAGCCCTGGTCCGCGGCGAGCACCTGGTGGACGCCGTGGCCGAGTTCGTGGGCGAGCGTCATCACGTCGCGGGTGCGGCCGTGATAGTTGAGCAGCAGGTACGGGTGCGCGGACGGCACCGTAGGGTGGGCGAAGGCGCCGGACGCCTTGCCGGGGCGCAGGCCGGCGTCGATCCAGGGGCGCTCGAAGAAACGGGCGCCGACGGCGGCAAGCTCCGGCGAGAAGGCGCCGTAGGCGGCCAGCACGGTCTCGCGCGCCTCGGGCCAGGCGATGCGGCGGTCGTCGTCTCCGGGAAGCGGCGCGTTGCGGTCCCAGTGCTGCAGCTTGTCGAGGCCGAGCCAGCGCGCCTTCATCGCGTAGTAGCGGTGCGCGAGGCGCGGATAGTCGGCGACGACGGCGGCGACGAGTGCGTCCACCACCTCGTCCTCGACCATGTTGCCGCGGTTGCGCGAGCTTTCCGGGCGCGGGTAATGGCGCCAGTTGTCGACGATCTCCTTGTCCTTGGCGAGCGTGTTGGTGATAAGCGCGAAGAGGCGGATGTTCCTGCCGAAGGCCTCGCCGACGCCGCGGCCGGCGGCCTCGCGCACGGCGCGGTCGGCGTCGGAGAGCTTGTTGAGGGCGGCGGAGACGGTGAGCTCCTCGGCGCCGACGCGCACGCGCATCGAGGCGGTGGTCTCGTCGAACAGGCGCGTCCAGGCGGTGCGGCCGGTGACCTCCTTCTCGTGCAGCAGCTTTTCCGCCTCGTCGGAGAGCTGGTGAGGAAGGAAAACGCGCAGGTCGCGCAGCCAGGGCTGCCAGCGGGCGAGCGCCTTGTCGCGGAGCTTGGGGGCGAGCGCCGCCTCGTCGATGCGGTTGATCTCCAGCGTGAAGAAGATGAGGTGGCTGGAGATGGCGGTCACGCGTTCCGTCATCGACTGGTAGAAGCGGCCGATGGCGGGGTTGGTGGAATCGCCGGCGAAGAGGAGCTGGGCGTATGACATCACGCGGCCGAGGATTTCCTCGATGCCCTCGTACTCGGCGATGGCCTCGGCGAGCTGCGCCGCGGTGACGGAAGCGAGCTTGCCGGCGAGGCGGGTCTCGAAATCCCTGGCCTGGCGGTCGGCGCGGTCGAGATCGGCGGCGAGCTGCGCGCTGTCGGTCCCCGGGTAGAGGTCCGCGAGATCCCAGTTCGGCAGCGAGTCGGGCGGCATTCGGGCCGCCTCTCCATCGGGCATGGTCTGTCGTCCTGCTCTTCCGTACGCCACCGGATGTAGGCTAAGGGCCGGCGGCGTCAAAGCCCCAGGGCCGGGAAGGAACCGGATTCGATGGGCGGGGCGCGGGGAACCATGCCCCGTGGGAGGATGCGTGATGCCGGCGAATGAGGCTGGCGGGCTCGATTTCGACGCGCCCAACCTGGCGGCGCTGATGTTTTCGCGCGCGGCCCGCTGGGGCGGGCGGCCGATGCTGCGCACCTTCGCCGAGGAGGCGCCCGGCGCTCGGGGCGACAGGACGTGGCGGCGGGTGAGCTGGGCGGAATTCGCGCGGCAGGCGGCGTCGCTGGCCAGGCATCTGCGACGCGCGGGCATCGCGGCTGGGGACCGGGTGCTGATCGTCTCGGAGAACCGGCCGGAGGTGCCGATCGCCGAGGTGGCGCTGATGGCGATCCGCGCCGTGCCGGTGCCGGCCTACACCACCAACACGGTCGCCGACCACGCGCATGTGCTGCGCGATTCCGGGGCGCGCGTGGCGATCACCTCGACAGCGACGCTGGCGGCGAAGGTAGCGCTCGCGGGGCATCTCGACCTGCTGGTGGCGATCGAGGGGTTCGAGGCGCCGGGGATGGCGACGCTGACGTGGGACCGGCTGGTGGCGGACGCCCTGCCGCCGGACGATATCGCGGCGGAGGCGGTGATCATTCCCGCCTCGACGCTCGCCTGCCTGATCTACACCTCGGGGACCGGCGGCGAGCCCAAGGGAGTGATGCTGCCACACCGTTCCATTCTGGCCAATTGCCGCGGCGCGCTGCCGGTGGCGCGCCAGCTCGGGCTCGGGAATGACGAGGTCTATCTCTCGTTCCTGCCGCTGAGCCATGGCTTCGAGCACACGGTGGGGCAGTATTTCTTTCCGGCGCTGGGGGTGGAGATCGCCTATGCGCGCGGGGTGGAGCATCTCGCGGCGGACATGCTGGCGGTGCGGCCGACGCTGATGACCATGGTGCCGCGGGTGCTGGAGGTGATCCGCGGGCGCATTCTCGGCGCGGTGGCGCGGGAGCGGCGGTTGAAGCGCCTCCTGTTCGCGCAAGCGATGGCGGCGGGGTATCGGGCGCTGGATGGGCGGGCGACCCTGCTCGACCGGCTGCTCGATCCGGTGTGGGAGCGGCTGGTACGCCGCAAGCTGCGGGCGCGGTTCGGCGGGCGGTTCCGGGCGGCGGTTTCCGGCGGAGCGCGGCTGGACCCGGAGGTGGGGCGGTTCTTCCTCTCGCTCGGGCTGAAGCTGCTCCAGGGTTATGGGCAGACGGAGGCGGGACCGGTGATCTCGGTCAATCCGCCCAACGCGACGCGCATCGAGACGGTGGGGCCCCCGCTGGACGGGGTGGAGCTGCGCATCGCCGAGGACGGCGAGATCATGGTGCGCGGCGACCTGGTGATGGACGGGTACTGGCGGCGGCCGGGCGAGACGGAGCAGGTGCTTCGCGACGGGTGG
>JAJXZO010000082.1 GCA_021780035.1 Pseudomonadota bacterium | reverse complement strand
CCGCCACCGCCTGCTTCAGACTGCCCCTGGCCAGCGCCGCCACGAGCAGCGAGTCGATGTCCGGGGCGGGTGCGGCCTCGGCTTCCGCCGGGCCCACCACCACGGTGATCTCGCCGCGGGGCGGCGTGGCGGCGTAGCGCGCGGCGAGAACATCGAGAGGCGCGCGCACCACCTCCTCGAACCGCTTGCTGAGTTCGCGCGCCACCGCCGCCGGACGCGGGCCGAGCAGCATGGCGAGATCGGAGAGCGTTTCCGCCAGCCGGTGCGGCGCCTCGTAGAACACCAGCGTGGCCGAGAGCCCGGCCCGCTCCGCTGCCACCAGTTTCGCCAGCGCCGCCCGCCGCGCCGCCGCTTTCGGCGGCAGGAAGCCCTGGAACAGGTAGGGCTGCGGCGGCAGACCGGAGAGCGTCAAGGCGAGCAGGCCGGCGTTCGGCCCCGGCACGGCGGAAACCGCCGCGCCTGCCGCCACCGCCGCCCTGAGCAGCCGGAAACCGGGATCGGAGATCAGCGGCGTACCGGCATCGGAAACCAGCGCCACGTTCCGGCCGGCCTGCAACCATTGCAGAACTTCCGCGGTCCGCTGTTCTTCGTTGTGGTCATGGAGCGTCACGAGTGGTGCCGTGATGCGGAAAGTGTTGCACAACCGAGCGGTGATACGCGTATCTTCACACAATATGACTTCGGCCGCTTGCAAAGCGGCGAGCGCGCGCGGAGAAAGGTCGCCCAGGTTGCCGATCGGCGTCGCCACCAGGGTGAGCCCGGAAAATCGCTCGGCTGCCGCGGCTGCGGGTGCGGGCGGACCGGCAAGCGAAGGGGTTGGGCATGTTTCGTCGGGCATTCGTTTTCCTCGCGGCTACACTGACCCTGGCCGCGTGCATGGAGGCCGTGCCTCCGCAGCCCTCTATCACTCCCTTGCTGCCAAGCGTAGCACCGCCCGGCGTTTCCGTGCCGACTCCACCGCCGCCGGCCGGACACACCATCGCCCTGCTGGCGCCGCTCAGCGGCCCGCTCGCCGATATCGGCCAGGGGCTGGCGAACGCCGCGCAACTCGCGCTCTCTCCGCCCGGTTCGCCGCCGCTCGACGTGCGTGATACCGGCGGCACGCCGCAGGGCGCCGCCACCGCCGCCAGTGCCGCGATCGCCGCCGGCGACGCGCTGATCATCGGCCCGCTGACAGCGGGCGAAACCCAGGCGGTGGCACCGATCGCGCGGCAGGCGGGAGCGGCGGTGCTTGCCTTCACCAACGACCCCACGATGGCGCAACCCGGGGTCTGGACGCTCGGCATCACGCCCCTGCAGCAGGTGCAGCCGATGGTCGGGGCGGAACTCGCCCAGAACAAGAGCCGCTTCGCCGCGGCGCTGCCGAACACGCCGTTCGGGCGGGCGCTGGGCGTCGCGCTCGCCCAGGCGGTTCAGGCCGCCGGCGCCCCGCCGGCCAGCATCCGTTTCTACGAGAACGACAACAAGGCCATCGCCGCCACCATGCGCGACGTCTCCGACTACGCGAATCGCCGCGGCCCGCTGGAGGCGAGGCGGCGCGCGGCGCTGGCGCAGCACACGGCGGCCGGGCGCCGGGAAGCGGCGGCGCTGGGGAGGCAGCCGGTGCCGCCCGCGCCATTCGACGCGCTGCTGCTCGGCGCCACCGGCGAGAATCTGGCGTGGCTCAGCACCTTCCTTCCCTACTACGACGTGAGCGCGCCCGAGGTGCAGGTGATGGGGCCGACGATCTGGGCCGCGCCGCAGGCCCGCCAGGGTGCCACGCTCGACGGCGCATGGTACGCCGGACCCGACCCGGCGGCGCGAGCGAGCTTCGCGGCCGCGTACGCCGCCAAATACGGCGCGCCACCGCCCGGCGTCGCAGATTTCGCCTACGACGCGGCGGCGATCGGCCGGGTTCTCGCGGCAAGCGGCCCGTACAGCGCCACCGCGCTCTGCCAGCCGCAGGGATTCTCCGGGGTGGACGGGCTGCTGGCACTGCGACCGGACGGCAGCGTGGCGCGCAGCCTCGCTCTGTTCCGGATCAGCGGTCCCGGCGCCACCATGATCCAGCCGCCGGCCGCGTCGTTGCCGCCGGCCGCCCCCTGAGAGTCCGCGCAGCATGCGCCTCGGACCCTTCATCGGCGCATCCTTCGCCGTGGCGGCGGTTCCCGTGGCCGCCCTGCTCGCGCTGGCGGTGACCGGTTCGGCCACGCCGGGAGCGTCCCTAGCCGCGGCGGGAGCGTGCGCAGCGGCGGCGATGGCGCTCGCCGCCCTCTTCGCCCGCGACCTGCACCTGCTCGCCGAGACGCTGCGCCACGCGGCACTGGAGCGCCAGCACGACAGCGCCCCCCCGCTGGCACTGCCGCGCTTCCCCGCCCTGCAGCGCATCGCGCTGGCCATCGGCCGGCTGGTGCGCGCGCGCGATGCCCGGACCGCCGAGGTCGGCCGCCTCTCCACCGCCAACGAGGCGATCGTCGAGGCCCTGCCCGATCCGCTGCTGGTGCTCGGCGAGGACCGGCAGACACGCCGGGCCAACAAGGCGGCGCGCGAAGCGTTCGGCGACGACATCCCGGCGGTGCTGCGCCATCCCGGCATGCGCGCCGCCATCGACCGTGCCTTCGCTGGCGCGGGCCCGCAAACGACCGACCTGCAACTACCGGTGCCGATGCCGCGCGAGGTGCGCGCGAGCGTCTTCCTGCTCGACCCGCCGCTCCCCGGAGGGGCCCGCGCCATCGTCGTGCTGTCCGACCGCACGCGGGAGCGCGCGCTCGACCGCATGCGCGCCGATTTCGTCGCCAACGCCAGCCACGAGTTGCGCACGCCGCTTGCCGGGCTGATCGGCTTCATCGACACCCTGCGCGGGCCGGCGGCCGACGACGCGGCGGCGCAAAGCCGCTTCCTCGGCATCATGGCCGAGCAGGCGGCGCGCATGAACCGCCTCATCGACGACCTTCTGGTTCTCTCGCACATCGAGCTCGACGAGCACCAGCCGCCGCTTGGACGCGCCGACCTGGCCGCGCTGCTGCAACGCGTGGTCGCCGGCTTCGAACCGGAAGCCGGCAGGCGCCGGGTGACGCTGCGGCTCACGCTGGCGCCGGGGCTGCCGGAAGTCGCGGGCGATGCCGACCAGCTTGCCCAGGTAGCGCAGAACCTGATCGACAACGCGCTGAAATACGGGCGCGACGGCGGCAGCGTGCGGGTGGAACTAGCGGAAGCCCCGCCCGGACAGGGATGGCCGGCGCGTCCGGGCCTGCTGTTCACCGTCGCCGACGACGGGCTCGGCATCGCCCGGCAGCACCTGCCGCGCCTCACCGAACGCTTCTACCGCGTCGATGCCGGGCGGTCGCGCGCCGTCGGCGGCACCGGGCTCGGGCTCGCCATCGTCAAGCACATCGTCAGCCGCCACCGCGGCGTGCTCACCATCGCCAGCGAGGAAGCCAAGGGAACCACGTGTTCCGTCTGGCTGCCGGTGGAGCAATCCTGAGCTTCCGCCCGCCATTCCACACGTACAAGGAGCCGCCATGACCGAAGCCAGAACCGAGCGCACCCGCCGGCTCGACTATCGGCCTCCGGCCTTCCTCGTCGACGCGGTCGCGCTGCGGTTCGAACTCGATCCCGAGGCGACGCTCGTCCGCTCCCGGCTCGAGTTGCGCCGCAACCCCGCAACGACCGACGCGGACGCGCCGCTGCATCTCGACGGCGAGGCGCTGGCGCTCGTCGAGGCGCGGCTCGACGGCGAGGTTCTCGCACCCGAACGCTACACGCTCACCGATGCCGGGCTCACCGTTCCCGGCCTCGGCGAGCGTGCGCGACTGGAATTCGTCACGCGCATCGCTCCCGCCCGCAACACCGAACTTTCCGGGCTCTACGTGTCGCAAGGGGCCTATTTCACCCAGTGCGAGGCGGAAGGATTCCGCCGCATCACCTACTTCCCCGACCGCCCCGACGTGCTCGCCCGCTTCACCGTCACGGTCGTCGCCCCCAGGGCGCTGCCGGTGCTGCTGTCGAACGGCAACCCGGCGGCAAGCGGCGACCTGCCCGACGGGCGGCACTTCGCCACCTGGGACGACCCCTACCCGAAGCCCTGCTACCTGTTCGCCCTGGTTGCGGGCGACCTCGTTGCCGTGCGCGACCGTTTCCTCACGCGCTCGGGGCGCGACGTGGCGCTGGCCATCTGGGTGCGCCGCGGCGACGAGGGGCGCTGCGCGCACGCGATGGCGGCGCTGAAGGCCAGCATGGCGTGGGACGAGGACGCCTTCGGTCTCGAATACGACCTCGACGTGTTCAACATCGCCGCCGTGTCGGACTTCAACATGGGAGCGATGGAGAACAAGGGCCTCAATATCTTCAACACGAAATACGTGCTCGCCAACCCCGAGTCCGCCACCGACGACGACTACGAAGGCATTGAACGCGTCATCGCCCACGAGTATTTCCACAACTGGACAGGCGACCGCGTCACGTGCCGCGACTGGTTCCAGCTTTCGCTCAAGGAAGGGCTCACCGTCTTCCGCGACCAGTCCTTCGGTGCCGACCGCGGCAGCCCGGCGGTGAAGCGCATCGCCGACGTCCGCCGGCTACGCGCGACGCAATTCCCCGAGGACGCGGGCCCGCTCGCCCATCCGGTGCGGCCCGACACCTATGTGGCGATCGACAATTTCTATACCCCCACCGTCTACGAGAAGGGCGCGGAAATCTGCCGCATGCTGAGCCGCCGCCTCGGCACGGAGGGCTTCCGGCGCGGGCTTGCCTGCTATCTCTCCCGCCACGACCACCAGGCCGTCACCATCGAGGACTTTCTCCAGGCACTCAGCGATGGCAGCGGCATCGACGTCACCGGCTTCCTCTCGTGGTACGGGCAGGCGGGCACGCCGCGGCTGGAGGCGGAGGAATCCTACGATCCGGCGGCGAAGCGTTTCGTGCTGACGCTGCGGCAGAAAACCGAACCCACGCCGGGCCAGGCGGAGAAGCATCCCCTGCCCATTCCGGTGGCCACCGGCCTGCTCGGCCCCGACGGCGGCGAACTGCCGGCGCGGCTGGAAGGCGAGAACGAGAGGCGCACCGCCACCCGGATGCTGCTGCTGGAGCGGGCGGAGCAGCGCTTCGTTTTCGAGGAGGTGGAGGCACCCCCCGTCCCCTCGCTGCTGCGCGGCTTCTCCGCCCCCGTCACGCAAGCCCCGATGGATGCGGAACGGCTGCGCTTCCTCGCCAACCACGACACCGACCCGTTCCTCCGCTGGGACGCCGGCCAGCGTCACGCCATGGGCGTGATCCTCGATCTCGTCGCCTCCGTGCGGCAGGGGCGTGCGCTCCGGCTCGACCCGGGCCTAGTGGAGGCGCAGGCGCGGCTGCTGGCGGAAGCCGGGGCCGATCCGCGCTTCACCGCCGAGGCGCTCCCCTTGCCGAGCGAAACCGTCATCGCCGGACAGATGGAAAAATCCGACCCGGACGCCATCCACACGGCGCGGCAGTACCTCCGCCGCGAGCTCGGCCGCGCGCTTGGGAGGCAACTGCTGGAAACCTACCGCCGCCTCGCCGTGGCGGACGACCGCGCGCTCGACGGCGCGGCGATCGGCCGCCGCGCGCTGCGCAACGTCTGCCTCGCCATGCTCGCCGCCGCATCGGAAGATGGCATCGCGCTGGCCGCCCGGCAGTTCGCCGAAGCCGTGAACATGACCGATTCGCTCGCCGCGCTCTCGGCCCTGGCGGCGAGCGACTCGCCGGAGAGGGTGCACGCGCTGGAGGCTTTCTATCGGCGCTGGCAGGGAGACGCGCTAGTGCTCGACAAATGGTTCGCCATCCAGGCCGCCTCGCCGCGGCCGCAGACAGTGGAGGACGTGGCCGCGCTGGCCCGCCACCCGGCCTTCGAGATCACCAACCCGAACCGCGTGCGCGCTCTGGCCGGAACCTTCGCCGCCGCCAATCCGGTGCGCTTCCACACGCTCTCGGGCGCGGGCTACGCTTTCCTCGCCGACATGGTGATCGCCGTCGATCGCCGGAACGGGCAGGCGGCGGCGCGCCTCGTCGGGCCGCTCTGCGCCACCACCCGCCAGGAGCCGGCGCGGGAGGCGCTGATGCGCGAGCAGTTGCGGCGCATCCAGGCTACGCCCGGCCTCAGCCGCTTCACTGCCGAGCAGGTTGCCCGCACGCTCGGCTGAACCGGACCGCCGCGCGGGAATTTTTTCCGTCCGCCCCTCGCAGGACGGACGCGCGCCACCATATGGAAACTCTGACACCGCCTGCCGTCGGAGAAGGCGGGAGTAGAGGTGTGCGCGGCCGGCCGGATTCAGCCGCGGCACCTTCCCTGCCCCCTTTTCCGGACGGCGAGGTTCGGAGACGAATATGCAGCACCACAAATTCACGGTCGGCCAGGAAGTAAGCCTTGTGCCGAGCGCCTTCGATTTCAACGTGCCCCGCGGCACCTACCGCATCGTCCGCCAGTTGCCGATGGAAGCCGGCGGCTTCCAGTACCGGGTGAAAAACCTGAGCGACGGGCACGAACGGGTGCTGCGCGAAAGCCAGCTGGCGTCGGGGGCGAGCGCGTGGATGCCGCCTCCCGTCGCGAAGCCGCGGCGCGCCAAGGGCTGATCCGCCCACGGCGTTGTGACAGCATGACGGGCGCCGCGCGGTTGTAACACTTCCGCGACGATGGCATTCCTCGCGCCGGTACCGGGCACGACTGCCGGGTACGGCCCAGCAAGAGGGATGTTTCCGTGTCCGATCGCAGCCTTCCCGTCGTCTCCGGCGACTCCGCCGCGCGTCCACTCTACGCCGTCCGTCCCGCCAGCTTGCAGGCGCTGCTGCAACAACTGCCGCCGGCACAGGCGGCGTGGCTGCGGGCGGCGGGCTTTACCGGCGGGGCGCAGGAACTGCTGCTGCTGCCGGACCCCGAAGGCATCGCCGGCGCGGTGGCGGGGCTCGGCGACGACCGCACGCCGTTCGCCTTCGGCGACCTCGCGGGCCGCCTGCCGGCCGATGGCGCGTGGCGCATCGAGCCGGGCGACTTCCGGCCGGAGGATGCCACCCTTGGCTTCCTGCTCGGCGCCTACCGCTACGGGGAACTGAAAGCGGCGGCACGGCCGGCCGCGACCCTGGCCATCTCCCGACAGAAGCGCGCGCTCGCCGAGGCGGAGGCGATCTGGATGGCGCGCGACCTTATCAACCGTCCCGCCAACCTGCTCGGGCCGAACGAACTCGCCGACGCCATCACCGGCCTCGGCCGCCGCTACGGCGCGGCGCCGATCCGCTTCGAGGGTGCCGATCTCGTTGCCGCGTATCCCTCCATCGCCACCGTCGGCGCCGGCTCAGCACGTCCGCCAGTGATGGCCGGCTTCAGCTGGCGCGGCAGCCGCGCCGCCGACGACGCGCCGCTGATCGCGCTGTGCGGCAAGGGCGTGTGCTTCGATTCCGGCGGCCTCGACCTCAAACCCTCCGAGTCGATGCTGCGCATGAAGAAAGACATGGGCGGCGCCGCCATCCTGCTCGCCGTCGCCCGCGTGCTGATGGAGGCGGACCTGCCGATCCGCCTGATCCTCCGCGTGGGCTGCGTGGAGAACGCCGTCTCCGGCCGCGCCATGCGCCCGCTCGATGTGCTGAGGAGCCGCCGCGGGCTTACCGTGGAGATCGGCAACACCGACGCCGAAGGCCGACTGGTGCTTGCCGACCTGCTCGCCGAGGCATCCGACCAGAACCCGGCGCTGCTGATCGACTGCGCCACTCTCACCGGCGCGGCACGCACTGCGCTCGGCCCCGACCTGCCGGCGCTGTTCTCGAACGATGACGGCTGGTCCGAACGCCTGCTCGCCGCGGGCCGCGACCGCGCCGACCCGATGTGGCGGCTGCCGCTGTGGGATGGTTACGACCGCTGGCTCGAAAGCCAGGTGGCGGACGTCAGCAACACCGGCTCAGGCAAGATGGCGGGCGCGGTAGTGGCGGCGCTGTTCCTGCGGCGGTTCATTACATCCAAGTCACCTTGGGTTCATCTCGACGTCTATGCATGGAATGACACGACACGACCGGGTCGTCCGGAAGGCGGGGAAGCACCTTTGGTCCGTTCCGTCAGTGCCGCCATAGAAGCCAACGTGGATGTGATGTAAGGCGGGAAAACGTGCCGGTCACGTAATTGAGATTATCGTTCTGGCTCTGGAGCGCCTATTATCAGTAATAGCTCGTGCGGTGGTGTGGATCGAGTCCGCCGATGTGTTCACGAGTACGTGTTTTCTGTTAAATTTCTGGCGTGCCCCGCAAGCAAAGAACGGTGCGGTACGCCGGCATAAAGAAAGGGTGAAGCACTATGGCCACCACTCCTTCGGCCGAGCAGCTCGTCGGCATCCTGCGCGATACGGTCGTTTCCCTCGTGCGTCGCGAGGGTCCGGATCTGTCGGCCCGCCAACTCGGCGTTTTCCTCACCTGCTACCTGCAGGACGGAGCGCACACGGTGCGGGGTCTCGCCGCGGAACTGAACGTTTCCAAGCCGGCGATCACCCGTGCCCTCGACCGCCTCGGCGAACTCGACCTCGCGCGGCGCAAGGTGGACCCGATGGACCGCCGGAGCGTCCTGGTGCAGCGCACGCTGAAGGGCAACGCCTTCCTGCGCGACATGCGCTCCATCATGGGCGAGGCTGCCGCCACCGCCCGCAAGACCGAAACCGCGGCCCCGGCGAAGAAGGTCGCCGCCGGCTGACAACCCCGTCGCCTGGTGTCCAGGCGGTCCGGTTCTAGCGGATCGCCTGGTCCGGCGCGCGGCACAGGTCCGCGGCGTGTTTCTCGCGCACGGTGCCGTTAGCGAAGCGAACCCGAAGGTCGAACACGCAGCCGCCGCGCGGCGGTAGCGTGATTTGGCGTGCCTGCCCGGGTGCGATCGCTCCGCGGGGTAGGTGGTTCACTTCCCACTTCGCCGATCCCGCCGGGCGGGCGTCGAGTTCGACGATTGGCGCCGCGCCCTGGTTCAGCACCCGGAAAGCGCGCGGCCCGGCCGCAAGCTCCTTCACCGCCACGCGCTTCATCGTGCAGGTGTTCACCGCGCGCCGGTCCTCGGTCTGCCCGCCCGCGAAAGTGGCGCGCAGATCGTAGATGCAGTTGCCGTCGCGCCGCAGGCGGATCGCCGCCGTGGCTCCCACCGCCAGCCCTCGCCCGTTCAGCCGGTCCTGCCCCCAGTTGGCGCGCCCCGCCGGGGTGGCGAAGAACGCGGTGATCGGCTTCTGGCCTTCGTTCCGGATCATGAACGAGGGGTCCGGTTGCGCCATCGCGGCGGCAGGGACCAGCAACGCGGCAGCCAGGGCGATCTTCACCAGATTCATGTGCCTCTCCTCATTCGTCCGCGCCCTACCAGCGGCCGAGTCCCGCCCGCCGCGCCAGCGCCCGCACGTAGAATGTCCACGCCACCTGGGGCAATAGCAAAACGGCCGGTAGCCACGCCTTCGCCCCGCTCGGCACGGCAAGAAATCCGAAACAGACGATCCCGCCCAAGCCGGCGAAACCCCAGTGCGCCATCGCCACAATCCGTGCGTCGATCCCGGAACGCTGCGCCACCTGGTACAGATGGCCGCGATGCGCCTCGGTGATACGCTCGCCCGCCAGCGCCCGGCGGACGAGAGTAAACACCACGTCATAGAGCACGCCGGAAAGCAGCATCGGCACCAGCAGGAACGACATCTCCACCCGCTCGAAGCGGTTCGCCGCCACGCCCAGCACCGCCAGCACGAAGCCGCAGAACTGGCTGCCGACGTCGCCCATGAAGATACGCGCGCGAGGGAAGTTGTAGGGCATGAAGCCCAGGATGCCGGCAGCCAGCAGGAGCGCGGCGAAATAGACGAACCAGCCACCTTGCAGCGCGGCGATGACGGCGAGGAATCCCGCGGCTACCAGCGCCGTGCCGGCCGCCAGCCCGTTCAGCCCGTCGATGAAGTTCATGGCGTTGGTGGCCAGCACGATCCAGCCCACGGTCACCGCCGCCCCAGCGACGGGACCGATGGAAACCGCGCCGATCACCGGAAGCCGGAACACCGAAACGTAGAGCCCGCTGCCCACCGCCACCAGCGCCGCCGCCGTCTGCGTGCCGAGCTTGACCGAGAACGGCCAGTCGCGCAGGTCGTCGATGAAGCCGACGACGGCAATGGCGATCGAGGCCAGGATCACGCCGCGGAAATACGGGTCGCCGATGCGCGCGAACGAGGCGAAGCCGTACAGCACCGACACGCCGAGCAGGAAGCCGACGACGATGCCCACCCCGCCGCCACGCGGGGTCGGCACCGCATGCGAGGAGCGCGCTTTCGGCAGGTCCATCACCCGCGCGGTGATCATCGCGCGCACCACGAGCGCCGAGATCAGGGCGATGCCGGCGGCGAAGACGAGGTGGCGGCCAAGGGCGAACAGCGTCATAGGCGTTTCCTTTAGCCGCCCCGTCGCGGCGGGGGAAGCGATGCCCGCTCCGCCCGCGGGCGGCGTTGCTTTCCGCCGCCGCGGCGATGGGCTATGAGCGCGCCATGGCCGCTCGCCCCGCCCTTTTCCGTATTGCCGTGAACGTTGGGGTCGATGCCCTGCTGGCCGGCACGGCGGTGGTGCTGGCCCGCTGGCTTGCCGCTCCGGCAGCCAACCCGCTCCTGCCCGTCTGGACCATCGCCTGGGGCGCCGTGGCGCTGTTGCTCGCCGGCCTGCCCTTCCGGCTTTCCACCCAGTACTGGCGCTTCGCCGGCGCAGGCGACCTGCTCAACGTCGGCGCCGCCGCGGTGGCCGCCGCCGCCATCTACCCGCTTGCCCTGCACGAGGCGGGCGTGCCCTTTCCCGGGCCCGCCTTCCCCGTCCTGCACGCGCTCACGCTGACCGTGCTCCTCGCGCTGCCGCGCGTCATCTACCGGCTGACTCAGGAAAGCAGGATGCCGCCCGACAACGGCCGCGCGGCGCCCGTGCTCGTCGTCGGGGCCGGCGAGGCCGCCGATCTGTTCCTTCGCGCGTTGGCCGCCGATCCCGGCCGGCCGTTCGTGGTGGTGGGGCTGCTCTCGCTCGGCCGGGCGCAGACCGGCCGGCGCATCGGCGGCGTGCCGATCCTCGGCAACATCGAGGACGCGGGCGAGATCCTCGCCCGGCTGCGCGCTACCGGCCGGCTGCCGACGACGCTGGTGCTGACCGACCCCGACCTCGCCGGAGAGAGGCTCGCGGCGCTGATGGAGGCGGCCGACCGCGAGGGTGTGCGCCTCGCCCGCGCGCCCCGCATCACGGCGCTCGACCGCGAGGCGCCCCATGGGTCCACCCGCCTGGAACTGCGGCCGATCGCCATCGAGGACCTGCTGAACCGCCCGCAGGTACCGCTCGACCGCGAGGGCATGGCGCGCCTCGTGCAGGGAAGGCGCGTGCTGGTCACCGGCGCCGGCGGCACTATCGGCAGCGAACTCGCCCGGCAGGTCGCCGCCCTCGGCCCCGAGTTCCTCACCCTGCTGGACAACGGCGAATTCGCGCTGTGGCAGATCGACATCGAACTCGGCGAGACGCATCCCTCGGTGAAGCGCCGCCCGGTGGTGGCCGATGTGCGCGACGGCGCCAAGCTTCGCCGCCTGTTCGAGGAAGCGTGCCCCGACCTGGTGTTCCACGCCGCCGCCCTGAAGCACGTGCCGATGGTGGAGGCGAACCCGCTGGAGGGATTGCTCACCAACGCGCTCGGCACCCGTCTCGTCGCCGATGCCGCGCGGGCGGCGGGCGCGCAGGCGATGGTGCTCATCTCCACCGACAAGGCGGTGAACCCCACCTCGCTGATGGGCGCTTCGAAGCGGCTGGCGGAAATGTACTGCCAAGGGCTCGACGGCGCGGCGCGCGGCAACTCTGGCGGCATGCGCTGCATCACCGTCCGTTTCGGCAACGTTCTGGGCAGCACCGGCAGCGTCGTGCCGCTGTTCCAGCGCCAACTGGCGCGCGGCGGCCCGCTGACGGTGACGCACCCCGACATGCGCCGCTACTTCATGACCGTGCGCGAGGCGGTCGGCCTGGTGTTGCAGGCGACCGTGGCCGGCACCGGCGCCGACGCCCCGCAGGACGGCGGCATCTTCGTCCTCGACATGGGGGAGCCGGTGCGCATCGTCGATCTGGCCCGGCAGATGATCCGCCTCGCCGGGCTGCGTCCCGGCGTGGACGTCGCCATCGACTTCACCGGCCTCCGGCCCGGCGAGAAGCTGTTCGAGGAGTTGTTCCATGGCCGCGAGCCGGCTACTCCCACCGGGCACGCGGGGCTGCTGATGGCGAGTCCCCGCACCGCGGATGCCGCTTCCGTGGGCGCGATGATCGACACCATCGCCGACGCCTGCCGGGAGGGCGACGAGGAAGTCGCCCTCTCCCTGCTGCAACGACTGGTGCCGGAGTTCCGGCACGATGACACCCCAGCCGCACAGGCCGAAGCGCATGCCGGCCCGGCGCAACCCTAAGGACCGCGCATGGCCTCCCAGGTCCCGTTCCTCGACCTCAAGACCCAGCAGAGTCGCATCGCGGCCGATCTGCGCCGCCGGCTCGACGCCGTGCTCGATCACTGCAAGTTCATCCTCGGCCCCGAAGTGGCGGAACTCGAGGAAAGGCTCGCTACCTTTTGCGGCGCCGCGCAGTGCGTGGCGGTCTCCTCGGGCACCGACGCGCTGCAGATCGCGCTGATGGCGGAACAGGTGGGCCGCGGCGATGCGGTGTTCCTGCCCGCCTTCACCTACACCGCCACCGCCGAGGTGCCGCTGCTGCTCGGCGCCACCCCGGTATTCGTCGATGTCGACCCGCACACCTTCCAGATCGACCCGAAGCACCTGAAGGCGCGCATCAGCGAGATCCGCCGCGAAAGCCGCCTCAGGCCGCGGGCATTGATCGGCGTCGATCTGTTCGGCCAGCCGGCGGACTGGCCCGCCCTGCGCGAGATCACCGCCAAGGAGCGCCTGTTCGCGCTCGACGACTGCGCGCAGGCGTTCGGCGCCTCGCTGCACGGCGTGCGCCTCGGCACCCAGGCGGATGCCACCGCCACCAGCTTCTTCCCCTCGAAGCCGCTCGGCGCCTACGGCGACGGCGGTGCCCTGTTCTGCGAGGACGCGGCGCGGGCTGCCGCTTGGCGGTCGCTCCGCACCCACGGCGAGGGACAGACGCGCTACGAGGTGCTGCGCACCGGCATGAACGGCCGCCTCGACAGCCTGCAGGCGGCGGTGCTGCTCGCCAAGCTTGCCATCTTTGAGGATGAGCTCGCCGCCCGCGAGAAGGTGGCGGCCGCCTACGACGCCCACCTTTCTTCGCTCGTCACCGTGCCGGCGCGTGTCGCGGGCAGCGCGTCGGCCTGGGCGATCTACGCCATCCTGCTGCCGGACGGGGCGGCGCGCGACCGCCTGCAGGCGGCGCTCACCGTCGCCGGCGTGCCGAGCGCCATCTACTACCCACGGCCCCTGCACCTGCAGCCCGCCTACCGCGCGGCCCACGACGGCAGCCGCCTGCCGGTGGCGGAGGACATCGCATCGCGCATCCTGGCGCTGCCGATCCACCCCTACCTGTCCGGGGCGGACATCGACCGCATCGCGGCGGCGGTGCGCGCCGCCTTCTGACTCCCTATCTGAGAGGGACAGAACCGGAGGCAGCCATGGACCCGACCGCTTTCCGCAACTCCCTCGCCGCCGAATCGCCTCCCGCCGTGCTCTCTGGCGCGCTGCAGGCCCTGTGGTGGGACGCCAAGGGCGACTGGGAGCAGGCGCACCGCTCGGCGCAACAGGACCCCACCGAGGCCGGCGCCGCCGTGCACGCCTACCTTCACCGCAAGGAGGGCGATCTGGCGAACGCGGCCTTTTGGTACCGCCGCGCCGGCACCGAGCCGCAAGCAGGCCCGATCGAGGCCGAAGGGCAGCGCCTGCTCGCGGCGCTGCTCAACGGCACGGGCTGAGCTACGGCGGCACCGGCACGCCGAGCCGGCCGGCGAGATCCTGGATGTACTGCCACGCCACCCGTCCCGAACGCGCGCCGCGCGTCACCGACCACTCTACCGCCTCAGCGTGCAACTGCGCCTCGGAAACGTCGAGCCCGTAGGCCCTCGCGTAGCCCCCGATCATGGCGAAGAACGTGTCCTGGTCGCAGTTGTAAAAGCCGAGCCAGAGCCCGAAGCGGTCGGAGAGGGAGACTTTTTCCTCGGTCGCCTCGGAGGCGTTGATCGCGGTGGCGCGCTCGTTTTCGATCATGTCGCGCGGCATCAGGTGCCGGCGGTTGGAGGTGGCGTAGAACAGTACGTTCGGCGGGCGTCCCTCGATGCCGCCGTCGAGCACGGATTTCAGCGCCTTGTAATCGGCATCCTCATGTTCGAAGGAAAGATCGTCGCAGAACACAAGGCAACGACGTGATTTTTCCCGCAGAATCCTGAGCAGCGCCGGCAGGGTGGCGATATCCTCGCGGTGGATCTCGATCAGCGCCAGCGTGCCGGGGAAGCGCGCGTTCGCCGCCGCGTGCACGGCCTTCACCAGCGACGACTTGCCCATGCCGCGCGCCCCCCACAGCATGGCGTTGTTGGCGGCGAGCCCCCGGGTGAAGCGGAGCGTGTTCTCCAGCAGGATGGCTTTCTGCCGCTCGACGCCGAGCAGCAGGCCGATGTCCACGCGGGCGATGCTGCCGACCGGCTGCAGGAACCCGCCGTTCCGCGGCGGCGGCGGCGGATGCCAGACAAAGCCGTCGGAGGCGTCGAGATCGGGCGGCGGCGGCGACGGCGGGGCGAGGCGCTCGAGTGCCGCGGCGATGCGGGTGACGGCAACGAGCAGATGATCGTCCATCGGGGCGGGAACCTTCACAAACCTTGACGTGCGAATGGCGGAAACTATGGTCCGACCCCACCCATAGCAACCCGGAACCTCAGATGCTCATCACTCCCGCCTACGCCCAGGCCGCCACCGCCGCCAACCCTTTGGGGATGGTGTCGCAGTTCCTGCCTCTGGTGCTGATTTTCGTCGTGTTCTACCTGCTGCTGATCCGCCCGCAGCAGCAGAAGCAGAAGCAGATGAAGGCCGCCATCGCGGCGCTGAAGCGCGGCGACAGGGTTGTCACCGGCGGCGGCGTGCTCGGCGTGGTCAGCCGGCCGCCGCGCGCCGCCGACGAGCGGGAGATCGAGGTGGAAATCGCCCCCAACGTGCGCATCAGCGTGCTCAGGGAGACGATCAGCGCCGTGATCAAGCCCCAGGCCGCCAACGACGCCAAGCCGGCGAGCCAAGCCGCCGCCGCTCCCCTGGGCGGACTCGGCGCGAAGCTGAAAGGCCTCTTCGGCAAAAGAGAGTAGAGACGAAAACGCCGGGCCCGCGGAGGGGCCCGGCGTTCGGGTTTCCGCCCGCCTCAGCCGAGTTCGGCCGCGGCGAACTCGTAGTTGGCCAGATTGTCGAGCCAGTTCTGGGCGTAGTCGGGCCGGCGGTTGCGGAAGTCGAGGTAGTAGCCGTGCTCCCACACGTCGAGCACGAGCAGCGGCTTGCCCTCGCCGGTAACCAGCGGCGTGACGGCATTCGGAGTTTTCGCGATCTTCAGCTTGCCGTCCGGCGCCAGCACCAGCCACGCCCAGCCCGAGCCGAACTGGCCGATCGCGGCGGCCTTGAACGCCTCCTTGAAGGCGGCGAGCGAACCGAAGTCCGCGACGAGCTTGCGCTCGAGCCGGCCCGGAACGCCGCCGCTGGTGGGCGACATGCTCTTCCACGCGAGACTGTGGTTCCAGTGCTGGCCGGCGTTGTTGAACACCGGGACGAGGTCGGGCTTGTTGTAGGCGAGCGCGATCACCTCCTCGAGCGACTTGCCCTGCAGCGCGGCGTTCTTCTCGATCAGCCCGTTCAGAGCCGTTACATAGGCCTGGTGGTGCTTGCCGTGGTGCACCTCCAGCGTCTCCTGGCACATGCCGCGGGCAGCCAGCGCGCTGTGCGCATAGGGAAGCGGGGGAAGTTCAAAGGCCATGACGCTCTCTCCGAAACTGGGTGCTGGATGGATGCGACGGCAACGACCGGCGCCGCAACGATGCTCCCGTTAGCTATGGACGCCCCTCCCCCGCGTCAACCCGAGCCGGCGCACGATATTGCGACAAATCAGCAAATTGGCGAGGCGGCGCTGCTCGCCCTGCTGAAGCGGCGCGACCCCGACCGCCTGCTCGTCACCCTGTTCGCCCCGCCGTCCCGCCGCCTCGCCCTGGCCGCGCTCTACGCCTTCGGCCACGAACTCGCCCGCGTCCCCGAGATGGCGAGCGAGCCCGCGCTGGGCTTGATCCGGCTGCAATGGTGGCGCGAGGTGACCGACGGCGGCCGCCCCCGCCACGAGGTCGCCTCGCCCCTGGGAGCGGCGCTCGATGCCAGCCTGCTCGACGCCGGCGATCTGCGTGCGCTGCTCGCCGCCCGCGAGGAGGAACTGGCGGGACCGCTCCTCGGCGTGGCGGCGTGGCAGGCGCATATCGCCGCTACCGAAGGCGCGCTGGCGGCGGCGGCGGGACGCGCCCTCGGCGCCACTGCCCCCGAACGCACTCGCCTGGCCGCTCTCGGCACCGCCTATGGCGTGGCCCGGCTACTCCTCCGGATGGAGCCGTCCGCGCGTGCGGAGGCGGCGGAACTCGCAACCTGGGGCCGCCGGCAACTCGCCTCCGCCGGCGGACGGCTGCCGTATCCGCTGCTCGGCGCCGGACTGATCGGCACGCTCGCCCGGCGCGACCTGCACCGCCTCGCCCGGAACCGCCTGGAAGCAGGCTTTTCGCCGCGCGGCCTCGGCGACCGTCTCGCCGTGTTCGCCGCCGCCGCTATCGGGCGCGTGTGAACGGCTTCAACCCAACGTCAGCGCCGCGATCCACGCCTGCCCGAGGCTTAGGCCGCCGTCGCCCGGTGGCGCCTCCAGCGGCAGCAGCGGGCGCAGTCCGGCGGCGCGCAGCCCGGTCTCCACCCCCTCGGCGAGCACGCGGTTGATGAAGCAGCCGCCGCCGAGCGCCACCGTGTCGAGATTCTCCCGCTCCGCCGCCGCAAGCGCCCAGCCGACGATGCCTTCCGCCAGCGTGCCGTGAAACAAGTCCGCCCCTTCGGCGGCCGGGCGGCCGGGCAGCGCGCCGAGCAGCGGCAGCAGGTCGAGCACCGGACCGTCGAGCCGCCAGCCGCCGGGAAGCGCGCGCGGTGCGTGCGCCAGTGCCTCGAGCCGCATCGCCCCTTCCCCTTCATAGCCGCTCGTGCGGATTACCCCGAGCAGCGCCGCGGCGGCGTCGAACAGCCGCCCGCAGGAGGTGGTGCGCGGCACCCTCCCCGCAGCCAGCAGGCGCGCGAGCGGCATCGCCTGTTCCCCGAAGCGCAAGGCGATCTCCCCGCCGCGCCCGAGCGCCGAGAGCGCCGCCGCGCCCATCCTCCAAGGCTGCCGCGCCGCCATGTCGCCGCCCGGCAGCGGCAGCGGGGAAAGATGCCCGAGCCGACGAAATTCGGACCCATCCAGGCGAAGCAACTCCCCGCCCCACGCCGCGCCGTCGCTGCCATGGCCGAAGCCGTCGAGCACCACGGCGAGCGCCGGCGCCGTCACCCGGTGCTCGGCCAATACGGCGGCGGCGTGGGCGTGGTGGTGCTGCACCGCGAGCGCGGGCAGCCCGAGGCGCTCGATCAGGCGTCGTGCCGGCACTTCCGGGTGCATATCGTGGGCGACCAGCACCGGCTTGAGGTCGAGCAGGTGCAGCAGGTGCCGCGCCGCCTCGTCGAGGAAGCGCAGCGTCGGCGCGTTTTCCAGCGTCCCCACGTGCTGCGACAGCACCGCCTCCGCGCCGCGCGTGGCACAGGCGGTCGCTTTCAGCGTTCCCCCCAGCGCCAGCACCGGCGGCACGGATCGGGCCAGCGCGATGGCGCGCGGGGTGTAGCCGCGGGCGCGGCGGAGGAATCTCGGTTCGCCTCCGATCACCCGCACCACGCTGTCGTCGCAGCGGGTGACGATCAGGCGGTCGTGGGTAACGACGAGATCGGCGATATCGGCAAGCCGCGCCGTCGCCTCCGCATCGTCGATCACCAACGGCTCGCCGCCCGGATTGGCGCTGGTCGCCACCAGCAGCAGGCCGCTCTCCCAGCCGAGCCAGTCCGTGCCGGACGGACGGCCTGCAGCCTCGTGGAACAGGAGAAAATGCAGCGGCGCCACCGGCAGCATCACGCCGAGCGTATCCAGCTCCGGCGCCAGTTCCTCCGGCAGGCCGGATTTGCGCGTGAGCAACACGATCGGCCGCTCCGGCGATTCGAGGCTCGCCTGCTCGGCCGGACCGATCTTGGCGAAACGACGGACGCTTCGTGCGTTCAGCGCCATTACCGCGAACGGCTTCGCCTCCCGCCCCTTGCGTTCGCGAAGTCGCGCCAGCACGTCCGCATCGGTGGCGTCGCACAACAACTGGAAGCCGCCGAGTGCCTTCAGCGCGACGATGCGTCCGGCACGGAGCGCCGCCACCACCTCGGCCACCGGGTGCGAGAGCCTCGGTCCGCATTCGGGACAGGCGACCGGCTGGGCGTGGAAGCGACGATCGGCCGGATTCTCGTATTCCGCCCGGCACGCCTTGCACATGGGGAACACCGCCATCGCCGTGTTCGGCCGGTCGTAGGGCAGGCGGCTGATGATGGTGAACCGCGGGCCGCATTCCGTGCAGTTAAGGAACGGGTAGCCCCAGCGGCGGTCGGCCGGGTCGCACATCTCGGCCAGGCACGCCGGGCAGACGCAGGCATCGGGCGCGGCCGAGGTGGTGACCACCCCGCCGGCGCTGCCGAGGATGAGAAACTCCGGCTCTCCCGCGACGGACGTCACCCACTCGGCCTCGATGCCGCTGATGCGGGCGAGCGGCGGCGGTTCGGCCTCGAGTCTTGCCACGAATTCCCCGGCGCGTTCCCCCTGCACTTCGAGTAGCACGCCCTCGGCGTCGTTCCTCACCCAGCCGGACAGCGCGAGGACCTTCGCCAGCCTCCATACGTGCGGGCGGAAGCCGACCCCCTGCACGATACCGCGCACCCGCACCCGCTGCCGGCCGGTGCCACGCGCCGCCCCAACCGTCGGCGGGCCTTTCAGACCGGAGGCACGGGTATCGGAGGAACTGCACACTCTGGCTTGGCTTCCTGTGGGAGTCGGCGCTAGACGAGGACCGGGCAGGCGCACACTACCCCAGAATCGCGTCAAGGAGGCCTCATGGCAGACGACCCCGGCGTTGCGGCAGAACTGGCCGAACTGCGCGCCAGCATCGACAACATCGACGCGGCGATGATCTACATGCTCGCCGAGCGCTTCCGCTGCACCAAGCGCGTCGGCGCGCTGAAGGCGCAGCACGACCTGCCGCCCGCCGACCCGGCGCGCGAGGAGGTGCAGGTGGCGCGGTTGCGCCGCCTTGCCCTCGAGGCGCGGCTCGACCCGGAATTCGCGGAGAAATACCTGGGCTTCATCATCCGGGAGGTCATCCGCCACCACGAGAAATTCCCCCGTCGGCCTTCCTGCTAGGGAAGCGCGGCGAGGAGACGCTTTCCGGCATGGCGGGCGAGGCAAGCGGCGGCGGCCAGCAGGCGCATTCCGGACGGCTGTCGGCGCGGCAGGGCGTGATGCTGCTCATCGCGGCGACGGTATGCTTCAGCACCTCCGACGCCATGGCGAAGTACCTCAGCTCCTCGCTGCCGGTTCTCGAGATCCTCTGGCTGCGCTACATCGCCTTCCTCGCGCTCGCCGTCGGCCTGGAAATGCGCGCGCCGGGCCGCCGCTTCCGCACGCAACGGCCCTCGATGCAGGTGGCGCGCGCCCTGGGCATTTTCGGTTCGGCGATCTTCTTCATCCTCGGCCTGTGGCGCATGCCGATCGCCGAGATCACCGCCATCAGCTTCGTCTCGTCCCCGATCATCACCCTGCTGTCGGCGCCGCTGCTGCACGAGGCGGTGGGGACGCGCCGCTGGGTGGCGGTGCTGCTCGGCCTTGCCGGCGTGCTGATCGTCGTGCGGCCGGGCGCCGCGGCCTTCCAGGCCGCCGCCGTGCTGCCGCTGATCTCGGCGACCTGCTGGGCCATCGGCAGCGTCATCACCCGCAAGATCGCCGGCGTCGAGCGTTCCACCACCACCCTGGTGTGGTCGGCCGGCGTCGGGCTGCTGATTCTCACGGCGATGCTGCCGCTGGTGGCGGTGGTGCCGGCGTGGTGGCAGCTCGGCCTCGCCTTTCTGCTCGGAACCATCGCCGCCACCGCGCAATACCTGGTGGTGCTGGCCTACCGCCACGCCAACGCCTCGCTGCTGGCGCCGTTCAGCTACATGCAGTTGCTGTGGTCAACCGGCCTCGGCTGGGCAGTCTTCGGCGCCTGGCCCGACTTCTGGACCATAATCGGCGCGATGGTGATCGTCAGCGCGGGCCTGCTCACCATCGGCCGCAGGCGCAAGGCCTGAGACGGCGCCCCCCGGCCCGGCCACCAGCAGATCCGCACGCAACCGCCGGCAGCGCTCTGCATCCAGCCCGAGCCGCCGTTCCAGATAACCGGCGACCGAGCCGCTGTCCTCGCGCATCGCCGCGAAGGCGACGTCGAGCAGTTCGGCGTGCGCCGCCATCAGCACCTCGGCGATGGCGGGCGGCAGCAGCGCGCGCAGCTTCTCGTCGCCCCGCCAGAGAACGTTGGTCTGCAGGTAATCCGCGCGGATCGCCTCGCGGCCGACACCGAGCGCCGCCAGCACCAGCGCCGCGCCGAAGCCGGTGCGATCCTTGCCGGCGGAGCAGAAGAACAGCAGCGGCCGGCACGCCGGGTCGGCCAGCAGTTCCAGCAGCCGCGCGTACTGGTGCGACCAATCACGCGCGTAGCTGGCGTAGGCGTGCCGCAGCAGGCCAAGCGCGTAGTCGCCGTCCTTGTCGTACGCCGCTGCCAGCCTGTGCAGCGGCACACCGAGCGAGGGATCGACCGGCAATTCCTCCACCGGCACGCCGCCAAGGCAGTCGAGCCGCAGCGGCACCATCGACTTCTCCGGCTCGCTGCGCAGATCGACCAGGGTGCGCAGGCCCATCGCGGACAGGCGGGCGCAGTCCTCCGCCGTCGGCGTGGCCGGCACCGCGGACCGGTAGATTTCGCCGAAACGCACGCGCACTCCGCCCGAAGCCGGCCACCCGCCGAGATCGCGCAGGTTGGAGACGCCGTCGAGCGGCATCGGCCGCACCACTCCGCATGTATCGTCCACGCAAGTCCTCCGGTGCGGCAGGCGGACCGGCCTTCCGGTCCCCCTTCCCGCGTCGGCAGAAATGGAGGAAGGAGACGCGATGCGCAACCTGATCACCGACATCGGCGGCATCACCGTGGGACATGCGACCGATGTCGCGCTCGCCTCCGGCGTCACCGCGATCGTGTTCGACAGGCCGGCGGTGGTCTCCGTCGCCGTGCTCGGCGGCGCGCCGGGCGGGCAGGATACCGCCATGCTGGAGCCGGAAATGACCATCGGCGCCATCGACGCGGTGGCGCTCTCCGGTGGCTCGGTATGGGGCCTCGACGCCGCGGGGGGCGTGCGCGCGGCGCTTCGGGAGCAGGGTCGCGGCTTCGTCATGCGCGGAGCGCCGGTGCCTCTGGTGAGCTGTGCCATCCTGTTCGATCTCGGCAACGGCGGAAGTCTCGACTGGGGCCGGTTCCCACCGTGGCGGGATCTCGGCTACGAGGCGGCCCGCAACGCCGCTTCGGGCGATTTCGCCCTCGGCAGCGTGGGCGCCGGCACCGGAGCGACCACGGCGAACGTGAAGGGCGGTCTCGGCTCCGCCTCCGCCGTCACCGCCGGCGGCCGCGTCGTCGGCGCCGTCGCCGCGGTGAATGCGCTTGGCACGCCGCTCATCGGCGACGGACCCTGGTTCTGGGCTGCGCCGTTCGAGCAGGGAGCGGAGTTCGGCGGCCGCGGCTGGCCGGAGAGGATGCCGCCCGCGGCCTTGACGCCGCGCCTCAAGCGCACCGGCGCCGCCGCCACCACCATCGCCCTCGTGGCAACCGACGCCTCGCTCTCCAAGCCGCAGGCGAAGCGGCTCGCGCTGATGGCGAACGACGGGCTTTCGCGCGCGCTGCTGCCGGCGCACGCGCCGATGGACGGCGACACGGTGTTTGCCGCCGCCACCGGCGATGGTCCCGCGGCGGACGAGCGGGAACTCACCGAGATCGGGCAGGCGGCGACCATGGTGCTGGCGCGCGCCATCGCCCGCGGCGTCTACGAGGCCGCGCCCTTGCCCTTTCCCGGCGCCGTGCCCGGCTGGAAGCAGCGCTTCGACGGGTAGGCGACGCTCTCAGATCGCCAGTTCGATCAGGAACGGCCCTTTGTGCCGCAGCGACGCCGCGAACAGGTCGTTGAACGCCGCCATGTCGGCCGCCTGCGCCGCCTCCACGCCAAGCCCCTTCGCCAGCGCCACGAAATCGAGGCACGGGCGCTCGAGGTCCATCATGGTGTGCGCGATCGGCCCCGGAACGGCGCCGACGTTGGCGAACTCGCGCAGCAGGATCGCGTATTTGCGGTTGGCGAGGACGACGGTGGTCACGTCCAGCCCCTCCCGCGCCTGCGTCCACAGCCCCTGTAGAGTGTAAAGTGCCGAGCCGTCGGCCTCGAGCGTCACCACCCGCCGCCCCGGCGCGGCCACCGCCGCCCCCGTGGCCAGCGGAATGCCGCAGCCGATGGCCCCGCCGGTAATGGCCAGCCAGTCGTGGGGCGGGGAGAAGTGGCAGGCCGGATAGCAGCCGCGCCCGAAGGAGACGCTCTCCTCCACGACGATCGCCCCTTCCGGCAGCAGCGCCGCGAGCGAGGCGGCGAAGCTCTCCGCCGTCACCGCCCCCGTCGCCGCTTCCGGCTGGCTTCCGGCGGGAGACGGCACCGCGGGCGCCCCGAGTTCTTCGGCCAGCGCCTCGAGCGCCGCCAACAGGTTCTGCTCCGGCCGGGCGAGAACGTGCACCTCCGCCCCGGGCGGCGTCATGATGCCGGGCTTGCCCGGATAGGCGAAGAAGCCCACCGGCGGCCGCGGCTCGCCCACCAGGATGACGTGGCGGATGTTGGCGAAGGTAGCGACGGCGGTATCCACCACGTAGGGCACGCGCGCGATCGGGAAGCGCCCGGCGCCGTGCTCGATGCGGCGGTTGCCGTGCGGCGCCCACAGTTGTGCCCCGGTGGCGGCGGCGATGCGGTGCGCGGCAGCCAGCGCCCCGGTGCGCAGCGCATCGTTCGCCAGCAACAGCATCGCGGGCTCGCCACGGCGCAGCACGCGGGCGATCTCGCCCACCACATGCGGGGCGACCATGGGCGCCGGCGGCACCGGCAGGGGCGCGGCCACCACGCCGCCCGGGTTCCAGCAGGTATCGGAAGGCAGGATCAGCGTGGCGATTCCGCCCGGCGAGGTGCGCGCCGCGCGCACCGCCTCGGCTCCCGCCACGCCCACCTCGGCGGCGTTGGCCGCCGTGCGCACCCACGAGGAAACGCCGCGCGCCCAACCCTCGGTATCGGCGGTGAGCGGCGCATCGAGCGGCCGGTGCCCGGTGGCCTGGTCCCCGACGCAGTTAACCACCATCGAGGCGGCGCGCCGGGCGTTGTGCAGGTTGGCCAGCCCGTTGGCCAGACCCGGGCCGCAGTGCAGCAGTGTGGCGGCGGGCTTGCCGGCCATGCGGGCGTAGCCGTCGGCGGCGCCGGTGACCACGCCTTCGAACAGGCCGAGAATGCAGCGTATGCCGCCCACCTGGTCGAGCGCGGCAACGAAATGCATCTCGCTCGTGCCGGGATTGGCGAAGCACGTATCGACGCCGGAGGCACCGAGCGTGCGCACCAGGCTTTCCGCACCGTTCATGATCGCCGTATTCTCTCCTTCCGCCCACGCGCGACGCGTGGATCTTCCGCAAGCCCCGCTTCCGGCGCACAGTGTCCTCGTCTGCGCCCGCCCCGCTGGCGGCGCAAGGTGCGGAGGAACGATGACCACCATCCTTTACGCGGACAGCCCCTACAGCGACGACGCCGTGGAGCGGGAACTGTTCGGCGATGGCGTGCGCGTGCTGATGCGCAACGTCGCCGCGCTTGCCGAACTCGACGACGCCGAATGCGCCGATGTCGATGCGATCCTCAGCATCTACGTCCGCGTCGGCACCGCCGATTTTCCCCGCTTCCCGCGGCTCCGCGCCATCGTGCGCATGGGAGTGGGCTACGACATCATCGATTGCGAGGCGGCCACGGCCAACGGCGTGATGGTGTGCAACGTGCCCGACTACGGCACCACCGAGGTCGCCGACCACGCCATGGCGCTGATGCTGACGCTGCGGCGCGGCATTGCCCTCTATCACGACGGCCAGCGCGGCGAGCAGCCGGAAGCGTGGGACGCCATCCCCACGCCGCTGGTGGCGCGACTCGGTGGCCAGCGCTTCGGCATTGTCGGACTGGGGCGCATCGGCACCGCGGTGGCGCTCAGGGCGAAGGCGTTCGGCTTCGACGTCTGGTTCTACGACCCGTACCGGCCGCCGGGCACCGAACTCTCGCTCGGCGTGCGGCGGGCCAAGACCCTGGAGTCGCTGCTCGAAGGCACCAACGTGCTCAGCCTGCACACGCCGCTCACCGACGAAACCAGGAACATGATCGGCCTCGACCAGTTGCGCCTGCTCGCAGAGGGCGCGGTGGTGGTCAACACCTCGCGCGGGCCGGTGATGGACCTCGCGGCGCTGGAAGTGCTGCTGCGCGAAGGTACCATCGCCGGCGCCGGGCTCGACGTGCTGCCGGTCGAACCGCCGCAGGACCCGCTGCCCGACCTGCTGCGTGCCTACCGCGCCGGAGAGGAATGGCTGCGCGGTCGCCTCGTGGTGACGCCGCACGCCGCCTACCACTCGCCGCAGGCCTGGGACGACATCCGCACGAAATCGGCGGAAACCGCCGCCGCCGCCCTGTTCGGGCCGCGGCCGCAGAACGTCATCGTCGCGGGCGGACGCTAGACCCCGCCATCGCGATCGCACACCTCAAGGGGAGGAGCAGGAATGAAACTGTTGCGCTGGGGCCCCGCCGGGGCCGAGAAGCCCGGACTGGCCGACAAGGACGGCAACGTCCGCGACCTGTCCGACGTCGTGCCGGACATCGACGGCCATACCCTCTCGCCCGCGGGGCTGGCCAAGCTCGCGGCAATCGACCCCGCCACGCTGCCTGTCGTGCACGGCACGCACCGCATCGGCCCCTGCATCGCCAGGCCGCTCAATTTCGTCTGCATCGGCCTCAACTACGCCGACCACGCGGCGGAAACCGGCTCGCCCTTGCCGAAGGAGCCGATCATCTTCCTGAAGTCGCTCGGCGCCTTCAACGGTCCCTACGACGAGGTGAAGATCCCGCGCAACTCGGCGAAGACCGACTGGGAGGTGGAGCTTGGCATCGTCATCGGCAGCCGGGCGCAATACGTATCGGAGGCGGAAGCTCTCGATTTCGTCGCCGGCTACTGCATCGTCAATGACGTCAGCGAGCGGGAGTTCCAGATCGAGCGCGGCGGCACCTGGGACAAGGGCAAAGGCTGCGATACCTTCGGCCCCACCGGCCCCTGGATGGTGACGAAGGACGAAGTGCTCGACCCGCAGAACCTCGCCCTGTGGCTCGACGTGGACGGCCGGCGCATGCAGAGCGGCAGCACGCGCACGATGATCTTCGGCGTGAGGAAACTGGTCTCCTACGTAAGCCATTTCATCACCCTGCATCCGGGCGACATCATCTCCACCGGCACGCCGCCGGGCGTCGGCATGGGGAAGAAGCCGAACCCCATCTTCCTGCGCCCCGGCCAGGAGATGCGGCTCGGCGTCGAAGGGCTGGGCGAGCAGCGGCAGCGCGTCGTCGCCGCCTGACGGCGGCAGGGCGGCGCGGACATTGACGCGCCGCTCCCGCCTCCCCACCTGCGGGCAGTTGCAATTTGCAAACAGGATGCATCATGCCCGGACTGTTCGACCCCGTCTCCCTCGGCGAGCTTCGCCTTCCCAACCGCATCGTCATGGCGCCGCTGACGCGCTCGCGCGCCGATTCCGAGGGGCGGGTGCCGAACGCGCTGATGGCCGAGTACTACCGCCAGCGCGCCTCCGCCGGGCTCATCCTCAGCGAGGCCACCTCGGTGACGCCGATGGGAATCGGCTACCCCGACACGCCGGGCATCTGGTCCGAGGCGCAGGTTTCGGGCTGGAAGCGGGTAACCGATTCGGTGCACGCGACCGGCGGGCGCATCGTGCTGCAACTGTGGCACGTCGGCCGCGTCTCCGACCCGGTGTATCTCGGCGGCGCTCTCCCCGTCGGCCCCAGCGCCATCGCGCCGAAGGGCCACGTCAACCGCATCTATCCCGCCCGCCCGTTCGTGGTACCGCGGGCGCTTGAAATCGGGGAAATTCCCGGCATCGTCGCCGCCTTCCGCCAGGGGGCTGAGAACGCCAGACGCGCCGGCTTCGACGGTGTCGAGGTGCACGGCGCTAACGGCTACCTGCTCGACCAGTTCCTCCAGGATGGCAGCAACCGCCGCACCGATGCCTATGGCGGTTCGGTGGAGAACCGGGCCCGGCTGCTTCTGGAAGTGACCGACGCCTGCGTCTCCGTCTGGGGCAAGGGGCGCGTCGGTGTGCACCTCGCCCCGCGCGGCGACGGCAACGACATGGGCGATTCCAACCCCGCCGCCACTTTCGGCCATGTGGCGAGCGAACTCGGCCGGCGCTCCATCGCCTTCCTGTTCATCCGCGAGAGCCGCCACGAGCCGAGGCTGCTGCCGAAGCTGAAGGCGCTGTTCGCCGGCGCGGTGATCGGCAACGAGGGCTTCACGCCGGAACAGGCCGAAGCGGCGCTCGCCGGCGGCGAAATCGACGCTGTCGCCTTCGGCAAGCTGTTCATCGCCAACCCGGACCTGCCGCATCGGCTCGGCCACAACGCCCCGCTCGCCACCGTGGACATGCAGACGCTGTACAGCAACGGCGCGCGCGGCTACACCGACTACCCGGCCCTCGGTTTGAACTGAGGCTCGCCGCCGTCCCCGGGGGCCAACTCCGGGGACGGGTGCGCGGCTCTCACATCACGGCGCCTTGCACCCAGGGGGCGAACTCGGCGTCGCCGACGCCGAGAAGTTCGGATTTCGTCTTCTCGCCGCTCGCCACCCGCAGCATCGCCCGGAAGATGCGCTCGCCGCACTGCTCCAGCGTCTCCTCGCCGTCGAGGATGGTGCCGCAGTTGACGTCCATGTCGTCCTGCATGTGCTGGAACATCGCCGTGTTGGAGGCGAGCTTCATGGACGGCGTCGGCTTGCAGCCGTAGACCGAGCCGCGCCCGGTGGTGAAGCACACGAGGTTGGCGCCGCCCGCCACCTGCCCGGTGGCGGAAACCGGGTCGTATCCGGGCGTGTCCATGAACACGAGGCCCTTCTGCGTCACCGTGTCGGCGTAGCGCAGTACGTCCACCAGATTGGTGCTGCCCGCCTTCACCAGCGCGCCGAGCGACTTCTCCAGGATGGTGGTAAGCCCGCCCGCCTTGTTGCCCGGGCTCGGGTTGGCGTCGATCTCGGCCCCTTCGCGGGCGGTGTATTCCTCCCACCAGCGGATCAGCGACACGAGCTTTTCGCCCACCTCGCGGCTCACGGCGCGGCGCGTCAGCAGGTGCTCGGCACCGTAGGTCTCCGGCGTCTCCGAGAGGATGACGGTGCCGCCGTGCCGCACCACGAGGTCGCTCGCCGCCCCCAGCGCCGGGTTGGCGGAAACGCCCGAATATCCGTCCGAGGCGCCGCATTGCAGGCCGACGACGAGTTCGCTCGCCGGCACCGTCTCGCGCTTCACGCGGTTGGCGTCGGCCAGCGATTCGCGCACCAGGGCGATCCCCGCCTCGGCCGCCTTGCGCGTGCCGCCCAGGTCCTGGATGGCGAGCGTGCGGATCTTCCCGGCGAGGTTCTGGTCGTTCAGCAGACCGCCGACCTGGTTCATCTCGCAGCCGAGGCCGAGCATGATGACGGCGGCGAAGTTCGGGTGCCGCGCATAGCCGCCCAGCGTACGGCGCAGCAGCGCCATCGGCTCGCCGAAGGTCATGCCGCAGCCGGTCTTGTGGGTGAGCGCCACCACGCCGTCGACGTTCGGGAAGTCGGCGAGCGGATCGTCGCGCAGGAACGGGCTGCGGCGGAAGGCGTCGGCCACCAGTTGCGCCGCGTAGGCGGAGCAGTTCACGCTGGTCAGCACGCCGATGTAGTTGCGCGTCGCCACTCGCCCGTCGGCGCGGCGGATGCCCTCGAAGCTCGCCGGCGCGGGCACGAACGCGGTAGGCCGCGCATCGACGCCCCAGGCGTAGTCGCGGGAGAACTCGCCCACCGCCAGGTTCTGCACGTGCACGTGCTCGCCCGCGGCGATCGGCTGGGTGGCGAAGCCGATGATCTGGCCGTAGCGCCGCACCGCCTCGCCCACCGCGTGGGCGCGGATCGCAACCTTGTGCCCGGCCGGGATGCGGCTTTTCGTCACGACGCCATCGGCGATCGCCGTGCCTTCGGGCAGCGCAACGCGGGCGATGACGATGCCGTCATCAGGATGCAGGCGGAGCACGCTGGGTGGTGCCATGTAGGGGTCTCTCCCGGAAACGCCGATGGGCCGGACAGAATGCCCGGCCCATCCAGTCAGAAGCACAGAGCGAGGTGACGGATCAAGCGATCCCGTCGGAGTTCTTGCGCGCGTCGGCGATCTCGGCCTTCGCCGCCATCGCCATCAGCCCGCTGTCGTTGGCGATGGTGGTGAGGCGGAAGCCCATCTTGATCATGCGCGCGGCGTAGGCGCCCCGGCCGGTGTGGATGCCGGCATAGAGGCCGCGCTTGCTGCACGCGGCGATGATCTTCGCATAGATGTCGAAGAAGAACTGGTCCTCGTGGTCGAGCTTCGGCGTCTTCCCGTAGGAGAAGGCAAGGTCCGCCGGGCCGATATAGACGCCGGCCAGGCCCTTCACGTCGAGGATCGCATCCAGGTTCTGCACCGCCTGCTGCGTCTCGATCATCGGGATCACCAGCGTGTCGTCGTTGGCGGTCTTCTGATAGTCGGAAGCCTCGCCGTACATGGTGATGCGGATCGGCCCGTTGGAACGCGCGCCGCGCGGCGGATACTTCGCGTACTGCACCAGCGCCTCGGCGGCCTCCGGCGTGTTCACCATCGGGCAGATCACCCCCTGGGCGCCGGCGTCCAGCACTTTGCCGACGATGCCGGGCTCGAGCCAGGGCACGCGCACCAGCGGCGTCACCGGATGGGCACCCATCGCCTGGAAGCACTGCACCATCGACATGTAGTCCTGCACGCCGTGCTGGACATCGACGGTGACGGAATCGAAGCCGCAGCGGGCGATCACTTCCGCCGAAAAGCTCGACGGAATGGCGAGCCAGGCGTTCACCGCCGCTTTCCCGGACGCCCAGCGCTGCTTGAGAAGATTGACCATGTCGCGTTTCCCTCTCCTGAAAGGTAGCGGTAACGCTAGGACCGTCGGCCGTCCGGGTCAATTCCCTGCGATTGGTCGGGGCGAGAGGATTCGAACCTCCGGCCCCAGCGTCCCAAACGCTGTGCTCTACCAGGCTGAGCTACGCCCCGCGGACCGCGGCCAAAGTACGGGGGAGAGGCGGCGAACGCAAGGCCGGCCGCTCATGGCGCGTTGTGGAAGATCCGCTGCAGAACCTTGTCGCCGACCAGGATGTTGAGGCGTTCGGCGGTGCCGGCGGCGACTTCGAGCGTCGCCTGCACCGGGACGCGGCTGTCGATCACCGCGAGGCTTTCCGGAACCGTGTGCTCGGCGATGGCGCGGATGGTGCCGTGCGGCCCGATGAACAGCATGTCGAGGCTGACCAGCGTGTTCTCCATCCACATGCGGCTTTCGATCGGTGCGCCCCAGTCGAACAGCATGCCGCCGTCGGCCGGCACGCTCTTGCGGAACATCAGGCCGGTGATCTGCTGCGCCTCTGTCAGCGCCATCTCCACGTGGAAGACGTGGTGCACGCCGTCGCGGGTGACGATGACGAGCGTCTCCTTCGGCAGCACCGGCTGCGGGCCGGTCGGCTCGGCGGCGGCCGGATGCGCAAGCCAGGGCGCGACAAGAAGGAAGGCAAAAAACAGACGGCGCAACATGCAGATAACTCCCTGGTGCAATGCGGCCGGCCGGCCGGCCGGCAAAGCGCGCGAAATCTAGGCCGCCCGCCGCCGCCGCGCCAGCGCCCGAACGCCTTGCGGTGTTGCGCTGCCGTCCCGCATCGGTGATTCTCCCGTCGTGCAGCCCGGCGGAGCGCGCGCGTTGTCCGCGCCACCCGCCGAAGGGGGAACCGTGCCCACGACCGACGCCACCGATGTGCTCGCCACCGCGGCCGCCTGGCTCGCGGAGGGCGATTCCATTGCCCTTGCCGTAGTCACCGCCACCTGGGGCAGTTCTCCCTGCCCGGTCGGCAGCCGCATGGCGATCGGCGCGAGCGGCCGCATGGCCGGCTCGGTCAGCGCCGGCTGCGTCGAAGGCGCGGTGGCGCGCGCGGCAGGGGAAGTCATCGCCAGCGGCGAGCCACGCCTTCTCGCTTTCGGCGTAAGCGACGATCAGGCCTGGGGCGCCGGGCTTGCCTGTGGCGGAAAGATCGAGGTGTTCGTGGAGAAGCTCGCGTGACGCCCGAAATTCTCGCGGCCCTGGTGGCGGCGCGCCGGAAGCGCCAGCCGGCGGTGCTGGCGACCCGCCTGCCGGACGGCGCGCAACGCCTGCTGGCCGCCCCCTTCGCCACCGACGGGCTTGCCCAGGCCGCCGTCGCCGCGCTCCACCAGCAGCAGAGCCGCACCGCCTCCCTCGCCGACGGCATCTGGCTGCTGGAGGTGCACGCCCCGCCGCCGCGGCTGTTCGTGATCGGCGCCGTCCATATCGCCCAGGTGCTGGTGCCGGTCGCGGCCGCGGTGGGCTTCACGGTGACGGTCATCGATCCGCGCCAGGCCTTCGCCACCGCCGAGCGCTTCCCCGAAGCCGCGCTCAGCGTCGAGTGGCCGGACGAGGCGTTCGACGCCCTCGCGCCCGACCGGCAGACGGCGGTGGTGGCGCTCAGCCACGATCCGAAACTCGACGACCCCGCGCTCGACCGCGCGCTCCGGAGCGAGGCTTTCTACATCGGCGCCCTCGGCAGCCGCAAAAACCACGCCGAAAGGCTCCGGCGCCTCGCCGACCTCGGCCACGACGCGATGACGCTCGCGCGCATCCACGGCCCCGCCGGGCTGGCCATCGGCGCCGTCACCGCGCCGGAGATCGCGCTGTCCATCGCCGCGGAACTCGTCGCCGCGTGGCGCGGCTCGCCGCTCGCCCGGCGACCCCGGCCGGAATAGGCGTGAACACGCCCCGGCGCGTGGCGGCATTGATCCTGGCCGCCGGCCGCTCGTCGCGCGCCGCCCCGGCGAACAAGCTCCTGCACCCGGATGCCTCAGGCGTGCCGATGATCGCCGCCGTGGCCGATGCCGTGATGCGCTCGCGGGCAAGCCCGGTGCTGGCGGTCGTGGGCTGGCGGGCGGCGGAAATCAGGGCGGCGCTCGCGGGGCGCCCGCTCCGCTTCGTGGAGGCCCCTGACTACGCCCTCGGCCTTTCCGCGAGCCTCTCCGCCGGCATCCGCGCGCTCCCCGCCGAAGCCGATGCCGTTCTCGTCTGCCTGGGCGACATGCCGCTCGTCGCGACACGCACCCTCGACCGCCTGATCGACGCCTACGCCCCCGCGCCAGGACGCCGCATCGTCGTGCCGGTGCACGCCGGAAAGCAGGGCAACCCCGTGCTGTGGGGCCGCGCCTTCTTCGCCGAGATCCTCTCCCTCCAGGGTGACCGCGGCGCCCGCGCCCTTCTCGCTCTCCACGAGGACGACATCTGCCGCGTCGTCATCGCGGACGATTCGGTGCTGCGCGACTTCGACACCCGGGAAGCCCTGCCCCGATCGGGTGAGGCATGGACAGGGCCGCACCCGCCGCGCTAACCCCCGCGCAAGCCCCTCCGCCGCCAAGGAACCGAAGCCGATGTCCGCGCGCTTTGTCGCCACCTATCGTGTGCGCTGCCCCGCCGCCGAGATCGAGGCGCGGGCGCGCGGCATCGCCGTCGAACAGAGCGTGGAGATGCCGCTCGACGCCATCGACGCCCCGCATGTGCTCGCCGAAGTCGTCGGCCAGGTGGCCGGCATCGTCGATGACGGCGACGACGGCTTCACCGTACGCATCGCCCTCGGCGTCGCCACCGTGGGCACCGACGCCGGGCAGATGCTGAACATCGTGCTCGGCAATTCCTCCATGCATCCGGGCATCAGCCTCATCGACGTGGAAATCCCCGAGACTTTCGCCGCGTGCTTCGGCGGCCCGCGCCACGGCATCGCGGGCCTGCGGGCGCGCGTGGGCGCTTCCGCAAGGCCGCTCTCGGCCACGGCGCTGAAGCCGCAGGGGCTCGATGCGGCGGCACTCGCCCGCCTCGCCCACCAGTTCGCGCTCGGCGGGCTCGACTACATCAAGGACGACCACAACCTCGCCGACCAGCCCTCCGCGCCCTTCGCCACCCGCGTTCCCGCCATCGCCGGGGCCGTGGAGCGGGCCCGCGCCGTCACCGGCCGGGCAACCCGCTACGTACCGATGCTTTCGGGCGATTGGGGACGCATGCAAGTCCAGCTTCGCCTCGCGCGCGACTGCGGCATCGACACGGTGATGCTGGCGCCGATGCTTTCCGGCGTCGCCACGCTGCAGGCGCTCGCGCGCGAGTGGCCGGAGATGGCGGTGCTCGCGCATCCCTCGATGAGCGGCTCGGGGCTGATCACGCCCGACCTGCTGTTCGGCACGCTGCTCCGGCTGTGGGGAGCGGATGCGGCGATCTTCGCCAACTACGGCGGCCGGTTCGGCTTCTCGCGGGACATCTGCCGCTCGCTCGCCGGGCGCGCCACCAGCCCGCTGCACGGACTGCGCCCCTGCCTGCCCACGCCGGCGGGCGGCATGGAACTGGCCCGCGTGCCGGAACTGCTGCACTTCTTCGGTCCCGACGTGATGCTGCTGATCGGCGGCAGCCTGCTGCAGGCGCGCGAGCGCATCCCCGAGGCGGCCGCCGCCTTCCAGCGCGCATTGGAGGAGTTCCGTCCGTGAACGCCACCCCGGAAAACCTGCTCCGCCGCTGCCGCGACTTCCGCTGGGAGGGCGTGGAGGCGCGGCTTTACAAGGAGGAGCCGGGCGCCTCGTTCCGCGCCATCTCCCGCCATGCGCTGTTCGACGACGCCGCCCTCGGCTGCGAGCTTCGCTATTTCGAGATGGCACCCGGCGGACACTCGTCGCTGGAACGCCACGAGCATACGCACGCGGTGATGATCCTGCGTGGCCGCGGCCACTGCCTGCTCGGCACCGCCGTTCACCGGGTGGCGGCGTTCGACCTCCTCACCATCCCGGCCTGGACGTGGCACCAGTTCCGCGCCACGGAAGGCGCGGCCTTCGGCTTCCTCTGCATGGTGAACCGCAACCGCGACCGCCCGTCGCTGCCGAACGCCGAGGAGCTTGCCGTCCTGCGCGCCACGCCCAGCGTTGCGGCCTTCCTCGACGGGGATCGCCCCGCGGAACTTTCCCGCCGCTGAAACCTCCACGCATTAGCCGGGCCTTTACCGGCTTCGTGCTACGGGAAGGCGTGCCGCACGCCACCATTGCGAACCGCCAGGATACGCAGAAGGCCGCAGCGCCCGCCGTCGCCGGCGGCCCGCATCGCTACACCGGCGCCGAGCCGGGTATCTTCGAGGCCATCTTCCGCGCGCTCGACGCCGAAACCGCCGCGCTGATAGGCCACGCCGCGCCGGAACCGCTGGTCATTCCGCTGCGCGACAACGGCGGCGCCGTGGTGGGCGGCTTCTGGGGCTGCACGCTGTTCCGCTGGCTTTCCGTGCAGATGCTGTTCGTCCCCGCCCCCCTGCGCGGGCAGAGGCTCGGCTCGGCGCTGCTGGCCGAGGCGGAGAACGAGGCGCGGGCGCGCGACTGCCTCGGCTCCCGGGTGGAGGCGTTCGACTTCCAGGCCTCCGCCTTCTACGAGAAATCCGGCTACCGCCGCTTCGGCGTGCTGCCGGATTTCCCGCCAGGGCATGCCCAGGTGTACCTCGCCAAGCCGCTCGCCGTGCCGACGCCGTCGCCGTAAGGCGCCCCGGGTTCGCGCGCGCCCCGGCTAGCGCCCGGAAGAGCCGTCCTTGCCGCTGTCGCCGAGCTCAAGCCCGATCCCGCACGCCGCCGCGAACAGGGACGCAAGGCCGACGCCGAGGAACCAGCTGAGATACCACATCGTTCCTTGCCCTCCTCAGTAGCTGTGCCGGTCGGATTCGATCTGCCGCTCGGTCAGCTTGCCGCGCAGCACGTAATAAATGAAGGCCGTGTAGGCGCAGATGATCGGCACGAAGATCAGCGCCATGATCAGCATCAGCACCAGGGTCGAATAGCTCGACGAGGCATCCCACACCGTGAGACTGCTCTTCGGATCGAACGACGAGGGCAGGATGAACGGGAACATGCTGATCCCGGCCGTCGACACCACGCCGAACACGCCGCCGCTGCCGCAAACGAATGCCAGCTTCTCGAAGCCGCGCCACGCGAACAGCAGCGACAGCGCCGCGCCGGCGAAACCGAGCGCCGGAGCGATCATGGTCCACGGCATCGCGTGATAGTTGGCAAGCCAGCCTCCGGCGACGCGCGCCACCGTCTTCATCAGCGGGTCGGAGGGCGCGTCGTGCGGCATGGTGCCGGTGATCTGGTAGCCTTGCAGGTGCGACACCCACAGCCCACCGATGGCGAACAGCACGATCAGCGCCACCGAGGCGGTCATGGAAAACTTCCGCGCCCGCTCCGCCACCATCCCCGTGGTTTTCATCACCAGGTAGTTGCCGCCCTGCATCGCCAGCATCGCCACCGAGGTAAGCCCGCACAGCAGCGCGAACGGCGTGAGCAGGCCGAAGAACGTGCCATGGTAGGTCATGCGCATCGACGGCGCGAAGCTGAACGGCGCGCCGAGCAGGGCGTTGCCGACGGCGACGCCGAAGATCAGCGACGGCACGAAACCGGCGATGAACAGCATCCAGTCCCAGAACGAGCGCCAGGCCGCGGCCTCCACCTTGCTGCGGTATTTGAAGCCGACGGGCCGCACGATCAGCGAGGACAGCACGACGAACATCGCCAGATAGAAGCCGGAGAACGCCACGGCGTAGATCACGGGCCAGGCGGCGAAGATGGCGCCGGCGCCGAGCACCAGCCAGACCTGGTTGCCCTCCCACACCGGCCCGACCGAATTGATGGCGAGCCGCCGCTCGCCGTCCGTGCGTCCCACGAACGGCAGCAGCATGCCGACACCGAGATCGAACCCGTCCATGACGGCGAAGCCGATCAGCAGCACGCCGAGCAGGAGCCACCAGATAACGCGCATGGTCGCGAAATCGAAGAATGACATGGCTATTCTCCCGCCCCCAGCGCCTGCGCGCCGGACTGCCCGACAGGCCGCTTGTCGTATTCCGGGCCGAGCTTGATGTATTTGACCATCAGGTACACTTCGACCACGAAGAGGGCGCTGTAGAAAATGACGAACCCCGCGACGCTCGTCGCGACGGTGCCGGCGCCGAGGCTCGACGCGGACAGGTACGTCGGCAGGACGTCATTGATCGTCCAGGGCTGGCGACCGTTCTCGGCGACGAACCAGCCCAGTTCCGCGGCGATCCACGGCAGCGGCAGGATCCAGAAGGAAAGCCGCAGGAACGCCGGATGGCGATCGAGCCGCCGTTTCGCCGCCAGCCAGAAGGCGGAGGCGAAGTAGAGGATGAAGAAGAAGCCAAGACCCACCATGAAGCGGAAGGCCCAGAACAGCGGCAACACCTCCGGCACCGTGCTCCACGCCGCCGCCGTGATCTGGTTCGGCGTGGCGTGCGTCACGTCGTTGGTGAAGCGCCGCAGCAAAAGCCCGTAGCCGAGATCGTCCACGTTCGCCGCGAGCGTGGCCTTGGCCGCCGCATCGTTCGGCTCCGCCCGCAATTTGAGCAGCGCCCCGTAGGCGACCATGCCCTTGCGGATGCGCCCTTCGGTCTGCTTCACCAGCTCGTCGATGCCAGGCACGACCCCGGTCGTCGAGCGCGTGGCGATGATGCCGAGCAAAGCCGGGATCTGGACCTCGTAGTCGGTCCGGTGGGCGGCCTGGTTCGGGATGCCGAACAGGGTGAAGTCGGCGGGTGCTGCCTCGGTCTTCCATTCCGATTCGATGGCGGCGCCTTTCATCGGCTGCAGATGCATCGCGTCGAAGCCGCTCTCGTCGCCGAGCGCCACCGCCGACAGCGCGGCGAACAGGCCGAAGGCCGCCGCCACGGTCATCGACTTCTTGGCGAATTCCACGTTCCGTCCGCGCATCAGGAACCACGAACTGATGGCCATGACGAAGATGGAGCCGGTGACATAGCCGGCGCTGGTGGTGTGGAAGAACTTCGCCTGCGCCACCGGATTGAACACCACCTGCGCGAAGTTGGTCACTTCCATGCGCATCGAATGGTAATCGAAATGGGCGCCGACCGGGTTCTGCATCCAGCCGTTCGCGATCAGGATCCACAGCGCCGAAAGGTTGCTGCCGAGCGCCACCAGCCAGGTGACGACCAGATGCCCCAGCCGGGAGAGGCGCTCCCAGCCGAAAAAGAACAGGCCGATGAAACTCGCTTCCAGGAAGAAGGCCATCATGCCTTCGATGGCGAGCGGCGCGCCAAAAATGTCGCCCACGTAGTGCGAGTAGTAGGCCCAGTTCGTGCCGAACTGGAACTCCATGGTGATACCGGTCGCCACGCCCATGGCGAAGTTGATGCCGAACAGGACGCCCCAGTACCGCGTCATGTCCCGCCAGATCTGCCGGCCGGTGATGACGTAGACCGTCTCCATGATCCCGAGCAGCACCGACAGACCGAGTGTCAGCGGCACGAACAGGAAATGGTACATGGCGGTAAGGCCAAACTGGAGCCGTGCCAGTTCCACCGCTGTCGAGTCGATCATCGCATCCCCCACTTACCGCCCGGAACCGGCATGTCCGCCACCAGGACATGCTGCGCGACCGCCTCTCCCGTGTGGACAGGCGGTTTCGCCGTCGAGAAGAACAGAAAATACAACAGGGCGATTCCGATCGCTTTCAGGACCAGAACCCAGGATATATCCCACCAATAGGTCAAGCGGCGCATCGACCCGCACGTCCCCTCATTCGAGCCCCCGCTCCGGCCAGGAAGTACCACGGCGGCAACGACAATGGCAAGCACAGTACCCACGGGACGAGCCCGGAACGGAAAGGCTCGCGCCGACGTTTCCAGGTTGCAACCTGCGTCGCATTGTGGCGGATTTGGCCGGCTGCCGGCGCATTCCACGAAACCGCGACGGCCGGCCCGCGTCACGCCCGGTTGTTCATCTCTTCCCGGAACTGCTTCGCCAGTTCGACATAGTGCGCCGCGGTCGCGGCGAACCGCGCCCGCTCCCCGGCGTCGAGCACGCGCACCAGCCTCGCCGGCGAGCCTCGCCACAACTCGCCCGCGCCGATGCGCTTGCCCGGCGCGAGCAGCGAGCCGGCGGCGAGCATCCCTCCCGCCTCGATCACCGCGCCGTCGAGCACCGTCGCTCCCATGCCAACGAAGGCGCCGTCATGCAGCGTGCAGGCATGCACGATGGCCGCGTGCCCCACCGTCACCTTGTTGCCGATGATGGTGGGAAAGTTCCCGGTGTCCACGTGCACGATCGTGCCGTCCTGGATGTTGGTGTCCTCGCCCACGCGGATGATATTGGAGTCCGCCCGGAGCACGCACTGGAACCACACGCTGGAACGCGCTGCGATGCTCACGTCGCCGACGAGAACCGCCGAAGGGGCGATGAAGGCGTCTGCGGCCACCTGCGGCCACACCCCGGCGTAGGGAAAGCGGCATTCCGCCACTCCGCCCTCCTCAGACGGCGTCGAGGCCAAGCATCAGGCGGAGGTTCTGCACCGCCGCGCCCGACGCGCCCTTGCCCAGGTTGTCGAGCCGCGCCACCAGTGCCGCCTGCCCCCGCGCCTCGTTGGCGAACACTCGAAGCTCGAGCGTGTTGGTCTCGTTCAGCGCCTCGGGCTCGAGCTTGCCGTTCTCCGTCGGTGGCACCACCCGCACGAACGCGCTGCCGGCGTAATGGCGGGCGAGCGCCTCGTGCAACGCGGCACCCGAAGGTTTGCCGGGCAATGTTTCGAGGTGCAGCGGCACGCAGACCAGCATTCCCTGGCGATAGTGCCCCACCGAGGGAACGAACAGCGGCCGCCGCGAAAGCCGCGCGTAGGCCTCGATCTCCGGCACATGCTTATGCTCGAACCCGAGCGCGTACAATTCGAACGCCGGCCCGCCGGCGGCCTCGTGCGCGGCGATCATCGCCTTGCCGCCGCCCGAATAGCCGGAGACGGCGTTGATGCACACCGGATAGTCGGCGGGCAGCACCCCCGCATCCACCAACGGTCGCAGCAGGGCGATGGCGGCGGTGGCATAGCAGCCAGGGTTGGCCACAAGCCTCGCCGCGGCGATGGCCGCGCGCTGTCCCGGCGCGAGTTCCGGAAAGCCGAACACCCAGCCGGGCGCGACCCGGTGCGCCGTGCTGGCGTCGAGCAGCTTCGGCGCCCTCTCCCCCAGGCTCGCGGCCAGCGCGGCGGCTTCGCGGGCGGCGGCATCGGGCAGGCAGAGCACCACCAGATCGACCTCGGCCATCAGGGCACGGCGCGCGTCCGCATCCTTGCGCTTCTCCTCGGCGAGGCTTCGCACCTCCACTTCCGGCAGGACGCGCAGGCGCTCGCGGATGCCAAGGCCGGTGGTGCCGGCTTCGCCGTCGATGAACACGGTCGGGCGTGCCATGGAAACCTCCTCGGGCAGGCAAAAAACAAAAGGGGCAGAGCCCGCCGAGCCCTGCCCCCTTCGCCAGTGTCGGGAAAAGCGGCTCAGCGTTTGCTGAACTGGAAGCTGCGTCGGGCCTTGGCGCGGCCGTACTTCTTGCGCTCCACCACGCGGCTGTCGCGGGTGAGGAAGCCGGCGAGCTTCAGGATGGGGCGAAGCTCCGGCTCGTAGTAGGTGAGCGCGCGGGAGATGCCGTGGCGCAGCGCGCCGGCCTGCCCGGAAAGCCCGCCGCCCGAGACCGTGCAATACACGTCGAACTGGTTGTAGCGGTCGGCGACCAGGAACGGCTGCGTGATCAGCATGCGCAGCACGGGCCGCGCGAAGTATTGGCCGACCTTCTTGCCGTTCACCACGATCTCGCCCTTGCCGGGCTTGATCCACACGCGGGCAACGGCGTTCTTCCGCCGGCCCGTGGCGTAGGAGCGGCCCTGCCCGTCGCGCTTCGGCTCACGGCGCGTAAGCTCGGCCGTCTCGGCAGGAGTGCCGACAAGGTCCTTCAGGTCGGCGAGCGAATGGGTCTGCTGGGTTTCGGACATGGATCAGACCCCCGTGTTCTTGCGGTTGAGCGCGGCAACATCGAGCACCTGGGGCGCCTGCCCCTCGTGCGGATGGCTGGCGCCGCCATAGATGTGCAGATGCTTCATTTGCCGCCGCTGCAGGGGGCCGCGGGTGATCATGCGTTCGACCGCCTTCTCGATGACCTGTTCCGGATGCGCGCTGTCGAGACGCTGGCGGATGCTCCGCCCCTTGATGCCGCCGGCATAGCCCGTGTGCCAGTAGAACACCGACTGGTCGAGCTTGTCGCCGGTGATCTTCACCTTGGCGGCGTTGATCACCACGACGTTGTCGCCGCAATCGACGTGCGGCGTGAACTGCGGCTTGTGCTTGCCGCGCAGCCGGTTGGCGATGATGACGGCGAGCCGGCCGAGAACCAAGCCTTCGGCGTCGATCAGCACCCAGTCCTTCTTCGCCTCCGCGGGTTTCAGCGAGAGGGTAGTCTTCATCGGTCAGGCCCCCAGAATCAGATGGCGGCGGCTTATGCAGGCTTTCCCCCGGCCGGTCAAGCGCTTTCCGATGCGGTATGGAAATACCACCACAAAACCGCGCCGCCGCGCCCTCAGAACGCGGTGATGACGCTGATGCCGGGATCACGCATCTCGCCCAGCCGCACCAGCGCTTCCGGCGCCTCGGCGAGCCCGATCCGCCGCCGGATCAGCCTCTCCGGGTGCAGCCGGCCCGCCCGCATCATCTCCAGCATCGCCCCGTAGCGGTGCGCCTGGATGCCGTGGCTGCCCTTGATCTCCAGTTCCCAGGCGACCACCCGGTCCATTGGCAGCGCCGGGCGCGCGTGCTCCGCGAGCAGCAGTCCCACCTGCACGTGCCGCCCGCGCCGCCGGAGGCACATCACCGAGTTGAAGGCGGTGGCCGGGTGGCCGAGCGCGTCGATCGACACGTGCGCGCCTCCCTTCGTGATGTCGCACACCGCGCCCACCACGTCCGCGCGGCCCGCGGCATCGACGGTCGCCACCGCCCCGAATTCGCGCGCCAGGGCTCGCGCCCCTTCCAGAACGTCCACCGCCACCACGTTGGCGCCGAGGGCCGTGGCGATCATCACCGCCGAAAGCCCCACGCCGCCGCAGCCGTGCACCGCCACCCATTCCCCGGCCGAGACGCGCGCCTGGTCCACCAGGGCTCGAAACGAGGTGGCGAAGCGGCAGCCGAGGCTCGCCGCGGTGGCGAAGTCAAGCTCGTCCGGCAGGCGCACGAGGTTGCCGGCGGCGAAATCGATGCCGACGTATTCGGCGAACGACCCCCAAGCAGTGAAGCCCGGCTGGAACTGGTGCTCGCATACCTGCTGGTTGCCCGAGCGGCACTCCGGGCAATCGCCGCAGCCGGCGACGAACGGCACGGTGACGCGCTCGCCCGCCCGCCAGCCCGTCACGTCCTTCCCCAGCGCAACGATGGTGCCGGCCAACTCGTGCCCCGGCACGTGCGGAAGCCGGATATCCGGGTCGTGGCCCATCCAGCCGTGCCAGTCGCTGCGGCAGAGCCCCGTCGCCTCCACCTTCACCACCACGCCGGCCGGTCTCGGTGCCGGGTCGGGCACCGCCCGGACTTCCGGCACCTCGCCGAAACGTTCGAAGATGACGGCCTTCATCGGCACCCCGCCCCTGGCAACACTGGAAGCGCCCTTGATACCACCGCCAAACCGCGCCGTGCCAGAGCGGCACCGGGACGGCGGGCGCCGCCCCGGCCCGCACCCTCGCGCTACGCGCGTTCGACGCGCGCCGGCAGGCCCTGGCGCGCGGCCGTTCCGGTGATGGGATCGACGTACACGGCGGGCCACTTCCGCGTCGGATCGAGAATGCCAAGGTCGTTCTGCGATACGCCGGCAGCGATGTTCGGGTCGTGCGGCATCTCCTTGCCGCCGATCACGTGGGTGCGCGCGCCGAACTCCCAGTGGCCGTAGCCGTGCTCGATAGCGACGACGCCCCTGGCGATACCATCGCGCACGATGGCGACGCCGGTCACCGAACCCGCCGGGGTCGAAACGCGGATCGCGTCCCCCGACCTGATCCCCAGCGCGTCGGCGTCCTGCCGGTGCACCGCCACCGGGTTGTCCGGATGCAGGTTGCGCAGCCGGCGCGACGGAATCGAGCGCGAGCCCTGCAGCACGCTCTTCTGGCTGACCAGCAGCAGCGGCCAGTCCTTCTCCGGATAGTGCCGGGTAACCGTGCTGCCGTCGGCGAAGGAAGGCTCGATCCAGATCGGCGCGCCGGAGTGGTTCTTGCCGGTGATGGCGCTCTTCGCCAGCGCCAGCGTCTCGTGCCAGACATTGAGCGGCTTCTCGAACGGCCACGCCGCCACGCCTTCCGGGGTCCAACCCTGATTCCCCGGCTGGTGCCGCCCGCCGCGCGAGTAAAGGCAGGCGACCTTGCGCAGCTCCTCCTCCGGCAACGTGGCCCTGAGCGCCGGCATCAGCCGCGACACGCCGGAGAGCGCGATGTCGTCGTCGGTGGCGTCGCCGACCGGCTGGCCGAGGAAGGCCATATTCGCCGCCGCGCGGAACCACCAGTCCTCAGGCCGGTCGAGTGGATAGGACCTGCCGTCGGCGCCCTTGATCGCGTCCTTGCCGAAGCCCGGAAGGTCCAGCGCCTTCGCCAGCGCGATGACGAACATGTCGCCGCATACCGGCTCGCCATCGGCGGTCTTCGCCGTCTTCGGCGTCACCACGGGCCAGCGCGTGATCATGGTCTTGGTCGGCACGTCCGCCCACGGCGAGACGAAGCCCCAGCTTTCGTACATCGCCGCCTCGGGCACGATGTAGTCGGCGTAGGTGTTCGATTCGTTGATGAAGGGATCGACGGAAATGAGAAGCTGCAGCTTCCTCGGATCATTCAGCAGCTTTTCCGCCATCGGCCGCAGGCCGGGAATGCCGTACACCGGGTTCGACCCGAACAGGATCAGCGCGTCGAGGCCGTATGGATAGCCCGACAGCACCGTCGCCCACCACTCGGTGGAAAGCGGCGGCTGGATCGGGTACCACGGCGCCTCCGCCGGATACGGCTTGCCGGCCGCCTGCTTGCGCCTGAACTCGCTGGTCTTCTCGTAGGGAACGTTGCGCCCGATCGGCACGCCTTTCGGCGCGATCGCGCCCTCGAAGCTGGCCAGCCTGTAGCGCGGCCCGCCATAGGCGGGGAAGCCGCCGCCGTTGACGAAGGTACCGCCCTTGACGTTGAGGTTGCCGACCAGCGTGTTCAGCATGACGATGGCGAACGCCGCCTCGAAACCCGAGCCGCTCATCGCGCCGCCGTGCGTATCGGCCGCCGCCTTCTTGCCGTGGCTGGTGAACTCGCGCGCTAGGCCGACGATGGTGTCCGCCGGCACGCCGCAGATCGCCGAATACTCCTCGACCGTGTGCATGCGCGCGTTCGCGGCAAGCAGCGACAGCGAGGACGCGACCTTTACCTGCGCGCCGCCCACCGGGAGCGTCCGCTCCACGTAAAGCGCGGCCGGCCCCGTCGCGGCATCATGCGCGACCGGATTGCCGCTCGCCGCGTCGATGACAACGAAGGCGTCCTTCTCCTTGTAGCGGTCGGCCGGCGCCACCGGCAGCCCGATGTCGGAGGCGCGCAGGAAGGCGCCGTGCCGCGGATGTCCCGGCTCGGCAACGACGAGATGCGTGGCGTTCGACCACGCCGCCTCGCCCGCCGTCTTCGCCACCTTCAGATTCGGCTGGCCGAGGAATTTGGCGTCGATGCGGTTCTCGTCGATCATCCAGCGGATCATGCCGAGCACGAGCGCGGCATCGGTTCCCGGCTTGATCGGCACCCAGCGCCCGCGGTGCTTCGTGGCCATGTTGTCGCTGTTGCCGAGCACGGGATCGACCACGACGTAATCGAGCTTGCCGGTGGTGCGCGCCTTGGCGAGCAGCATTCCCTGCCGCTTGAACGGGTTGCCGGCCTGCGCGGGCGCGGTGCCGATGAACAGGATGAACTCCGCGTTCTGGTAGTCCGGCTTCGCGTGCGGCATCGCCTTGGTGTCGCCGAACACCGCCCCGGCGCCGGCACGGAAGGCGCCGCCGCAATACGAGCCGTGGCCGGTCATGTTGATCGAGCCGAACCCCTCCATCAGGAAGCGCTTGACGAGAGCGTTGCGGCCGTCATCCGCCGAGACCTCGATGGCGAGCCTGTTCGCCCGCGGCCCAAGCTCGGGCTGCGCCGGATCGATCGGCTCGAAGGAGCGAATCTCCCTGAGCCCCTTCACGTGGCCCTCGCCGAACAGATCGCCGCCCTCGACCACCTCCTTCACCAGTTGCTCGAAGGAGACGGGTTGCCACCTGCCGGAATTGCGGGGTCCGATCCGCTTCAGCGGCACCGTCACCCGGTGCGGCGAGATCATGTTCTCCAGCACGGCGTTGCCGCGGCCGCAGGCGGTCGAGCGGCCGGCCAAACCTTCCTCATCGTAGCGCGACAGGCTGATGAAGCTCTCGCGCACCGAGGCGGTCATCGGCAGTTGCGGATCGGTGGACATCGGGCTGTAAGGGTTGCCCGCCACGCGTACCACCGTTTCGGTAGCGGTATCGATGCGCACGCGCACGCCGCACTGCGTCGTGCAGCCCATGCACATGGTATACGAAACCCGCTGCGCCGGATTGAGCGCAAGCCCGCCCTTGGCGTCCACGCGCATCTCCGGGGCGAGCGAGCGGCCGACGACGCCGTTGGTCTTCTTCGCGCCGAACAGGTTCTCGACGACATGCTCGCCCGTTTCGGAAAAGCCGACCCCGAAGGCGGCGGCTCCGCCGACGGCGACACCGGCCTTCAGGACATTTCTGCGTGACGTCATGAGCGCGAGCCTCCCGCGACAGCGGCGGTGCCGGAGCCGAGCGCGCCGGACCAGGGAAGAAGGGTTGTCAGCACGATCAGGATCAGGAGCCACAGTCCGGCGGTGCCGATCATGCCGGCCCAGCCTTCGGGGCCGGCGGCGATGACGAAGTGGTACATCCCCGCACCCGTCTTCGGCAGATCCTGCCCGCCGATGAGCACAACCCAGCGCAGCGCCCATGCCGCATGCAGCGCGAGCGCGCCGCTGAGCCAGCCGGTGCCGCCGGGTTTCACCGCTGCGACGGCGAAGGGCGCGGCCAGGGCGATCAGCATCCACACCACATTGGCATGCCAGAGCGCCGAACCGGCCGTCTGTGCCAGAACCGTCGCCTCCGGCTGTGCGCCGCCGAGCCCGCGCACCCACCATGCGACGCCGAGGGCACCGACGACCGCCAGGGTTCCGGCAAGCCACCGATTCAGCAGCACCTCGGTCGCCCGGTCGTTGCCGCAGGCGAATCGCTCGAGCAGAAGCGTCAGGCCGATGGCGCCCGCGAATGCGGTGGCGAGGAAAAGGAATGGCAGCAGAGGCGTGTTCCACACCGCCCTTGCCCGCACCAGCATCGTTTCCATGCCGGTGTAGAGCGCCACCAGCGCCGCGGCGACGAGCGCGAGCAGCCCCAGCGCGCGCACGAGACCGGGGCGCGTGCCGGCACCAAGCAGCCGCCGCGGCAGCGCCAGCGGACCGCCCTCGGCGGCGGCGGTCCTGAGGTCCGGCGCGAGCGCCGCCCAGGCATAGAGCGCCAGCAGGCCGGTGTAGGCGACGAGGAAGAACGATCCCCACGACATCCACGAACCGGGCTGCGGATACAGGTAGAAATTGATGAAGCGGCCCGGCGAGTGCAGGTCGGAAAGCAGCGCCACCGGCGCCGAGAAGCCGCAGATCAGCGCGCCGAGCAGGGCGGAACGGCTCGCCTTCGCCCATTTCCTGCTGCCGAACACGATGCCCGGCAGGGTCAGCGCGAAGGCGCCATAGGACAGGCCGATGAGGAAGAAATACTGCACCGCCCACGGCTCCCAGGCGATGTCGCGCGTGACGTTGACGATTTCCGTGATGTTGCTGGACATGGTGCTGCCTCACGCTCTCTCTGGCGTCGGACGCCAGAGCGTCGGCGCGCCGTCGACACGACCCTGAAAGCGCGGGTCCAGGCCGATGTAAAAAACGTTCGGATGCGTATTCTGCTCGGGCTTCAGAACGCGCACCTCACCCTGATGCTCGGCGAGCATCCGCGAAACCTCGCTGTGCGGGTCGGCGAGATCGCCGAACACGCGCGCGTTGCCGACGCAGGTTTCCACGCAGGCGGGCAGCAGGCCCGCCTCCAGCCGGTGGGCGCAGAACGTGCACTTGTCGGCCGTTCCGGTCTCGGCGTTCAGGAAACGGGCGTCGTAGGGACACGCCTGCACGCAGTAGCCACAGCCGACGCAGCGGTCCGCGTCGATCAGCACCTCGCCATCGGCAGCCTTGAAGGTGGCGCCGACCGGGCAGACCGGCACGCAGGGAGGATCGTCGCAGTGGTTGCACAGCCTGGGCAGCATGTAGCTGTCCACGCGCCCGCCCTCCGCCACCTCGTAAGTGGAGACGATGGTGCGGAATTCGTTCTCGGGGGGGCGATTTTCCATGATGCAGGCGATGGTGCACGCCTGGCAGCCGATGCACTGGCGGATATCGACCACCATCGCCCAGTGATGGGCGGAACCGGTCGCGGCCCTGGCGGTTCCGGCCGCCAGGGCCGCGGGCGGCCCCGCGGCGATCCGCCCCACGGCCTTGAAGAAATCCCTGCGGTCCATGCGCGCCTCACGGGTTCATTTCGCCCGACGCTAGTCGCACCTCCGCGCTGCTTCCATCCGGGGCCTTCCCGGCTTCGGCTAGGGAAAACCCTAAGCCGGCCGCGTCTTCGCCGCCGCGCGGTATCCGGCGACGAGGTGCGCCAGTTCGGCGGGCGAGCGGGCACCCATCTTCTCCATCAGCGAGGCGCGGTAGACCTCGATGGTCTTGATCGACAGGTCGAGTTCGAAGGCGATCACCTTGTTCGGCTTGCCTTCCAGCACCCGCTCCAGCACCTCGCGCTCGCGCTTGCCGAGGCGGGCGAAGCGGGCCTCCACCGCGCGTCTGGCATCGGCAACGGCGATCGTCTCCCGCGAGCGGCGGATGGCGGCATCGACGATGTCGAGCAGGTGCTGCTCCTTGAACGGCTTCTCGATGAAGTCGAAGGCGCCGGCCTTCAGCGCCGCCACCGCCATCGGCACGTCGCCGTGGCCGGTGACGAGGATGATCGGCAGCGGGCAATCGCGCTCGCCAAGCACGCGCTGCACCTCGAGGCCGCTCATCCCGGGCATGCGCACGTCGAGCACGATGCAGCCGGGCCGGCCGCTGTCGCCACCGGGATAGGCGGCGAGCAGCGCGTCGGCGCGCTCGAAGGTTTGCGCCTCCAGGCCGACGGAGGCGAACAGGAACGCCGAGGAGCGGCGCATCGCCTCGTCGTCGTCCACCACCAGGACAAGGGGCCGCGCTTCGGCCGGATCCGCTGTGCTCACGCCTTCTTCTCCTGCTGCGCCCCCGGCAGGGTGAAGCGCATCGTCAGGCCGGCATCGGCGTTCCGCGTCGCCCACAACCGCCCGCCGTGACCTTCCACGATCGTGCGGCAGATGGACAGCCCCAGCCCGAGGCCCTGCGCCTTGGTGGTGAAGAACGTCTCGAACAGATGCGCCTCGACCGCGGGCGTCAGGCCCGGCCCGGCGTCACGCACGGCGAACCTGGCATCCAAACCATCGCGCGAGGTGCGCACGGTGATCCCGCCTTCGCGTCCCATCGCCCCGCCCTCGCTCATGGCGTCGACGGCGTTCTGCAACAGGTTCAACAGCACCTGCTGGATCTCGACGCGGTCGGCGACGATGGCCGGCGTTTCCGGGGAAAGATGCACGTAGAGCCGCACGCCGCGGCTCGCGGCCAGACCCTCGAAAAGCGCCAGCGTCTCGCGCACGATATCGTTCGGGTCCACCCGCTCCCGCTTCGCCTCGCGCCGGCGCACGAAGGAGCGAATGCGCTGGATGATGGCGGCAGCGCGTTCCGCCTGCCCGGCCACGCCTCGGGCGCCGTCACGCAGCAACGCCGGATCGGCGCGCCCCGAATCGATCATGCGCGTCATGCCCTCGGCGTAGTTGGCGATGGCGGCGAGCGGCTGGTTCAGTTCGTGGGCGATGTTGCTCGCCATCTCCCCCATGATGCCGAGGCGGGAGAACTGGTCGCGCTGCTCCCGCGTGGTCCGCGCCTCCTCCTCCGCGCGGACGCGCTCCTGCATCTCGGATTCGAGTTCCACGGTGCGGCGGCGCACCAGCGTCTCCACCCGCGCCACATGGATGATCCACCAGCCGACCACCAGCAGGCCCGCCATCAGATATTGCCAGTGCGCGCGCACCAGACCGGCGAGCGTCGGCTGCGCGAGGTAGGCGTAGGGGCCGATCTTCAGCTGCCGGTACAGCGCGTGCACGGAGGTGTAGTCGAGCGGCGCGGTCCAGTCGCGGCCGCCCGCCGCCGGCATGGCGAGCAGGCTCGCGGCCACCTTCTTCGCGAGGTCCGCCGATGTCTGCCGCATCTTGGCGAACGGCCAGTCGGGATACAGCCGCGAGGAAAGCGCGCAGGGAAAGTCTGGCACCGCCTTCCTGCCAACGATGGCGAGCGCGCCCGGCCGCAGCCGCCCGGCGGCTTCCTCCTCCTCGACGAGGCAGGTGCGCACCACGCCGGCACCGGCCTTGCCGTCAAGCACGGCGCGGATCACGCGCTCCATCGGGAACCCGGTCTCGATCAACCCGCCGAGTTCGCCGGGCGTCATGCCGGCGTCCGCCATCTCCCGCCAGGCGACGCGCCAGCCGCCGAACGCCTGCCGCGACGCCACGGCGAGCTTCAGCCCGCGGAGATCGCGCAGCGTCCTCGGCGCGTCCGGCCCGGCGCGCGCGATGACCGTCGCGCCCACCGAATCCGTCAGCCCGCCGCCCTGGCGACTTTCCAGCGTGGCGATGCGGGTGACGCCGAAGTGCGATTCGAGCTCGATATACTGGCCAGGATTCGTAATGACGAAGTCGACGCGGTTATCCGCGACCGCCTTCACCAGTCCCGCGAGGTCGAACGGCTCAAGCCGCACGTCGATACCCGGCAGGGACTTCTGCAGGAACGCCCGGGTCGGCTCGAATTCCGCTAGCGCGCTCGCAGTGCCCCGGAAGGCAAGCACGGCGATGCGCACCTCTCCAGCCCGCGCCGGCAGCGCGGTGCCGGTGAGCGCAAGCAGCAGGCATGCCACGACGATCGTTCGCAATGCCCTCATGGCGGCAACTATGTGACTGAACCCCCGCCGCGCGGCAAGCGGCTCCGCCGGCGGCCACAGGGGGTGAAAAAATGCTGCTTTCCGTGGCGTTACGGAGAATTAATCTTTCATAAAACGCAGCTCCTGTGCGCGTAACGTTCGTTTTGTGGCGATGCCCGGGAAACCTCCGTCGCCCGCTAGGCTCGCATCGGCGGATCGGCTAAAATTCGAATATTATCGTTTCGCCAAATAGGCATGGAAACACACTCAATGGCAACTTCCCGTCCCTTCTACCGGACCTTGGCCTTCCAGATGCTGGTGGCCGTGGTTCTCGGCGTGCTGGTCGGCTTCCTCTACCCGAACCTCGGCGCGGCGATGAATCCGCTTGCTGCCGGCTTCGTCCGGCTGATCCGCATGGTGATCGCCGTTCTCATCTTCCTCATCGTCTCCACCGGCATCGCGCGGGTGGGCGACATGAAGAAGGTCGGCAGGCTCGGCATCAAGCTGCTGATCTATTTCGAGGTGGTCAGCACACTGGCGCTCATCCTCGGTATGGTGGCGAGCGCCATCTTCCAGCCCGGCGCCGGCATGAACATCAATCCGGCCTCGGTCAGCGCCGCAGCCACCGCCGGCTACGCCGCCACAGCCAAGCATCTCTCCATCATCGACTTCATCCTCAACGTCATCCCGAACACCGCCGTCGGCTCCTTCGCCACCGGCTCGATCCTGCAGGTGCTGTTCTTCTCGGTGTTCGTCGGCTTCGCGCTCCTGTTCATGGGCGAGCGGGCGGAACCGCTGATCGACTTCCTGCAACGCTGGACCGAGGTGGTGTTCATCATCATCCGCGCGATCATGAAGGTGGCTCCCCTGGCGGTGTTCGGCGCCGCTGCCTTCGTCATCGGCAAGTTCGGCATCGGCTCGCTCGCCGCGCTTGCCAAGCTGATCATCCTCACCTACGCGGCCTGCGTCGTTTTCATCGCCGTGGTGATGGGCTCGGTGGCCAAACTCACTGGTTTCAGCCTGTGGAAGTTCATCAAGCACATCCGCGAGGAGATGATCCTGGCCTTCTGCACCGCCTCCTCCGAAGCGGTGCTGCCGTTCATGGTCGCCAAGCTGAAGAACCTCGGCTGCGCCGACGCGGTGGTGGGCTTCGCCATCCCCACCGGCTATTCGTTCAACCTCGACGGTTCGTCGCTCTATCTCACCGCTGCGGCGATGTTCATCGCCCAGGCATCGAACGTGCACCTGACCTTCGCCCAGGACATCAGCCTGATGGCGATCTTCCTGCTGTCGTCGAAGGGTGTGGCTGGGGTGCCCGCGGGCGGCTTCGTCGTGCTCGCCGGCACGCTCGCCATCTTCCCCGAGATCCCGATGGCCGGCCTCGCGCTGCTGCTCGGCATCGACCGCTTCCTCGACGCCATGCGGACAATGACGAACGTGGTCGGCAACGGCGTCGCCACCATGGCCATCGCCAAGTGGGAAGGCCAGCGCGACGACGCGCGCATGAACGCGGTGCTGAACGGCGAACCGCCCGCCGCCGAAGCCGCCGAGTTCGCCTGAAAGCTTCGGATATCATCCGGTCGCGGCGTCCAGTTCGCCGCGACCGGAGCCACCGGGTTTGCGTCTGATAAAACTCCGTCCCCGCGCCACCGGGGCGACGGCGCGGCAAGGCTGGTCAACCCGGAGGCTGGCAGGCTCCCCAGAAGCGCAAGCCGAACGCGGTGAGGAACGGGGGGCCGAAATCGTTGACGCGCAGGCACTTCAAGCCGACCAGGGCACCGAGGGAGACCTCGATCTCGGCGGGAAGCAGGCCCTGTCGACGCCTCTGCACCGCACGATCTTCGACAGATCCGCCGGACTGGCCGCCCCCGCCATGCCGGCGATGTCGAGCAGCAGCGCATCCGCCGGCTCCATTCTTCTGGCCACTTCGAAGAACTCCCGCCGCACCTTCCTCCCGCCATCGACCATGACGTTGGCAAGCAGCGCCACCCAGAAGCCCTGCAGCGACTCGCGCCCCTCGTCCACGCACTCCTGTAGCAGCGGCACCACCACCGACGGGCTGGGCTCCGTGAGGCGTTCTTTCGCCATGCCCTGGAGGATGCGGGTCGTTTCCGCCTCCAGCCGCGCCAGGTTGCGCGTGCGGCGCTGCTTCAGCCAGCCTTCCGCCTGCAGCCCAAGAAGCTCCGCGGGGATTGCCCGGATGATCTGGTGCAGATAGCAGCCGAGACCTCCGGCCGCCTCGATGAACTCCACGGGCGTATTGGTGACGGCTTGTTCGTCGTCGGCCATGCCATCCGTTCCTGGTACGGATATCGTCACGCCATCTTTCAGGCCAATCCGTCACCGGGCGATTAAGGCCAAGGAGAATGGTCGGAGCGGCGGGATTTGAACCCACGACCCCCAGTCCCCCAGACTGATGCGCTACCAGGCTGCGCTACGCTCCGACGGGTCCGACCAGCGCCAGAAAGCGCGGATTACCCCACCCTGTCAACCGCAGGATCGCGCGCCACACCCCTGCGACGGCGCTACTTCTTCGCCGGCAGCGACTGCAAGGCCGCATGCACCGTGCGGTAGTTGGCGCTGTCCGGCGGCAACAGGGAAAGCGCCTTCTCCCAGTAGCCGCGCGCGCCGGCCACGTCGTTCCGTCCGGCTGCGATCAGGCCGAGATACCACTGGATTTCCGCGTTCTTCGGGTCGAGCCCGGCCGCCTGCTGCAACTCCGCCACCGCCGTCGCGGGCACCGCCGTGCCCTGGGGCCTGCCGGCGATTTCCGCCCGCGCCTCGGCCAGCAGCACGTCCGCGTCGTTGGGCTTCAGCGCCGCCGCGTGTTGATAGGCGTCAGCGGCCTTGGCCTGATCGCCGAGCATGGCGTAGCTGCCGCCGAGCGCGAGCCAGCTTTGCGCGTCGTCCGGCTTCGCCGCCACCTTGGCCTGAAGCTGCGCGACCAGCCGCTCCGCCATCGCCTTGTGCTCGGCGGCAAGCTGCGCCTGCTGCGCCTCGGGCGTGGCGGGAGGCGGCAACGGCGGCACCGGCAGCCCGTTCGCCTTCGCCACCGAGGCAATGCGCCGCGCGATTTCCTTGCGCATGGCGCTGTCGGAGATGTCGCCGGCAAGGGTCGTCCACGCCGTGATGGCCTGCTGGTTGTGTCCGCTCTGAGCCAGCGACAGCGCGAGGTAGAAGCGCGCGATCGGGTTCAGCGGATCCTGCGCCAGCGCCTGCCGGAAAGTCGCCTCGGCGATCGGCGTCACCACGCCATTCGCCGCCAGCACCACCATCTCGCCCGCGGCCGCCTCCGTGCCCGGATCCGTGTGCCCGAGCGCGATCAGCCTTCCGTAGGCCCGCGCCGCGCCCGCCCAGTCGCGCAGGTTCCCCAGCGCGCGCGCGTATGCCTCCCAGCCGGCGGCGTCGTTCGGGTTCTCCTTCAGCTTCGCCGCCAGCGCCGCCACCTCCCGGTCGAGCTTCGTCTGCGCGCTCTCCACCACCCTGTCGGCGGCCGTCGCGCCGAACGGCGCGTCCGCCACGCCGGGAGAGCCGAAATACGCATACGTCCCCGCCGCGGCCCCCACCAGAAGCACCGCGAGCGCCACGCCAAGCCCGCGGCTGGTGCCGGCCGCCGCCGCCTGTTCCGGCGCGGCGGAAGCGGAGGCGAGCAGCCGGCGCTCGATCTCGGTGCGCGCGCTCTTCAGTTCGCTCTCGGGAAGCAGCCCCCGCGCCACGTCGCGTTCGAGTTCGCGCAACTGGTCGCCGTATACCGCGGCGTCGTAGCGGGCGCGGGCGGCGGGCACGGCGCCAGGACGCATCAGCGGCAGCGCCACCACCGCGGCGACAAGCAGCGCCAGGATGGCCAGAACCAGGAACAGCGCCATCACGCTTCCGTATCCCTGAGCAGCCGCGCCACCCGTTCGCGCTCCTCCGCCGTCAGAGCCTGGGGCTCCGCTTTCCGCCGCCGCTTCCAGTGCCAGCCCACGCCCGCGCCCGCCAGCAGGAGCACCGCGCCCGGACCGAACCACAGCAGCAGCGTATCGCGCATCACTGGCGGCTTCAGCAGCACGAAGTCGCCGTAGCGGGCCACCAGATAGCGCCGCACCTCGGCGTTGCTGTCGCCGGCGAGCAGGCGCTGGCGGAGCAGCACGCGGATGTCGTGGGCGAGCGGCGCGTCAGACTGCTCGATCGATTCGTTCTGGCAGACGAGGCAGCGCAGCGTCTCGCCGAGCGCCCGCGCGCGGGCCTCCAAAGCCGGATTGGCAAGCTGCTCGCCAGGCTCGACCGCTCCCGCCAGGGAGGGCGCAAGCAGCATGGCAAGCAGCAGCAGCACGCGCATCATGGCCGGCGCAACTCCTTCACCAGCGGCAGCAGCACCGTCTCCACCTTCGCCGGATCGAGCGGGCCGGTGAATTTCTTGCGGATCATGCCCGTCCGGTCGATCACGTAGGTCTCCGGCACGCCATACACCCCGAAGTCGATGCCGGTGCGCCCGCCCTCATCCATCGCCACTTCGCGATAGGGGTTGCCGAGGTCGGCGAGCAGCTTCCCGATGGCGGGCGCCTTGTCCTGGTAGGCGATGCCGATGATGGTGAGCTTGTCGTCGGTGGCGAGGCGCATCAGCAGCGGCTGCTCCAGGCGGCAGGGCACGCACCAGGAAGCGAAGAAGTTCACCAGCACCACGTGCCCGCGCAGCGCCGCGGAGGAAACCTTGCCGCCGCCGGCAAGCGCGGGCAGGTCGAACTCGGGCATCTTCTTGCCCAGCATCACTGTCGGCACCTCGCTCGGGTTGCGGCCCGAGTTGAGCGCGACGGCGAAATACCCGGCGAGCACCAGGAAGGCCAGCAGCGGCACTCCGTAAAGCAGCTTGCGCATGGCGTCCTATACCGCCCTCTTCACCTTTCTCGCGACGCCCACGCGCCAGCGCCGGTCGCTCAGGCTCACCACCCCGCCCGCGGCCATCACCAGCCCGCCAAGCCAGATCCAGGCCACCAGCGGCTGGTAGTAGGCACGCACCGACCATGCGCCGTTCGCGTCCTGGTTGCCCATGGCGACGTAGAAGTTCACCAGCAGGTTGCTGGTGATGGCGGTCTCCGAAAGCGTCTGCTGCTGGCGCGGGAAGGTGCGGCGGACCGGGTGCAGCACCGCCACGGTATGCCCGGCCTTGCTGATGGTCACCGTGCCGACGACGTCCTCGGTATCGGTGGCGGGAGCGGCCTTGGCGCCGTCGAAGCGCACGGTGTAGCCGGCCAGCGGCCGGCTGCTGCCGGGCGCCATCGCCGCGATCACCTGCTCGGAGAAGGCCGAGCCGGAAATGCCGGCAACCGATATGGCAAGCCCCATGTGTGCGAGCGTCATGCCCCAGGCGGCGCGTGGCAGGTGCCGGGCCCGGCTCACGCTCACCCCGAAGGGTGCCCGGAACAGGCGCACGCGATCGGCGAACTCGACCAGGGCGCCGCCGAACACGTAGGCGGCAAGCCCCAGGCCCGCCACCGCCGGCAGCGGCCCGCCACGGAAGATCCACCAGCTTACCGCCATGGCCGCCACCGCCAAGCCGAAGGCCGCCCACAGGCGTTGCAGCACGCCGAGCAGGTCTCCGCGCTTCCAGGCGAGCAGGCTGCCCGGCGCCATGGCCAGCAGCAGCGGCACCGAGATCGGCACGAACGTCTCGTCGAAGAACGGGAACCCTACCGAGATTTTCGGTCCACCCACCGCGTCGAGGAACAGCGGATAGAGGGTGCCGATGAACACGGTGAACGCCGCCGCGCCCAGCAGCAGGTTGTTCAGCACCAGCGCCGACTCGCGCGAGATCGGCGCGAACACTCCGCCGCCCTGCAACGAGGGCGCCCTCACCGCGTAGAGCGCAAGCGAGCCGCCGACGGTGGCCAGCAGCAGGAACAGGATGAACACGCCGCGCCTGGGGTCCGTGGCGAAGGCGTGCACCGAGGTAAGCACGCCCGAGCGCACCAGGAAGGTGCCGACGAGGGAGAGGGAGAAGGTGACGATGGCCAGCAGCACCGTCCAGTTCTTCAGCGTGTCGCGCCGTTCCACCACGATGGAGGAGTGGATCAGCGCCGTGCCGGCGATCCACGGCATCAGCGAGGCGTTCTCCACCGGGTCCCAGAACCACCAGCCGCCCCAGCCGAGCGTGTAGTACGACCAGAAACTGCCCGAGGCGATGCCGACGGTAAGCGCGCACCACGATGCCAGCGACCACGGCCGCACCCAGCGCGCCCAGGCGGAATCCACCTTCCCCTCGATCAGCGCGGCGACGGCGAAGGAGAACGCCACCGAAAAGCCGACGTAGCCGAGATAGAGGAACGGCGGATGGAAGGCGAGGCCGGGGTCCTGCAGCACCGGGTTCAGCCCCCGCCCGTCGGCCGGCGGCGGTACGAGGCGGAGGAACGGGTTGGAAGTG
>JAJXZO010000069.1 GCA_021780035.1 Pseudomonadota bacterium | reverse complement strand
GACCGCACTTCATGTTCCTGGACTCCTGCCTCAAGTTGTTGCTTACTTCTCAGACCGTCACGCTATAAACGCCGACTACCCTACACGCAATCCATCACCGCTAACGCAAGGCCAGTGCCGGTGCCTCCAGCCTAGCGCACGACTTCCTTCACTCCCGCAACGATCTCCGGCACGTGCGGAAACACCGCATCCTCAAGTGCCGGGCTGAAAGGGATCACCACGTTGAGTCCGGCCACCCGCTTCACCGGCGCATCCAGCCAGTCGAACAGCTCCTCCATGATCTGCGCTGCGATCTCGGCCCCGTAGCCACCGCGTTTGATCGCCTCGTGCACCACCACCACCTTGTGCGTCTTGCGCACGGAGGCGGATATCGTTTCGAAGTCGAGCGGAACCAGCGAGCGGATATCCACCACCTCCGCCTCGATGCCCTCGGCCGCCAGCGTCTTCGCCGCCTCCAGCGCGAATATCACCTGCCGGGACCAGGCGACGATGGTGACGTCGCGCCCCGGCCGCTTGATGTCGGCCTTGCCGAGCGGGACGACGTATTCCTCCTCGGGAACCTCGCCCTGCATGGCGTAGCAGAACTTGTGCTCGAGGAAGACCACCGGGTCGTCGTCGCGGATGGCTGATTTCAGCAAGCCCTTGGCATCGAACGGCGTGGCGGGCGCCACCACCTTGAGCCCGGGGATGTGGGTGAACAGGGCATCGAGACTTTGCGAGTGCTGCGCGGCGTTGCGCCGGCCGGCGCCGCCCGGCGCGCGCACCACCAGCGGCACCTTCACCTTGCCGCCGGTCATGTAGCGCATCTTCGCCGCCTGGTTGGCGATCTGGTCGAGCGCCAGAGGAGCGAAATCGACATACATCAGTTCGACGACGGGGCGGAGACCGCGGATGGCGGCGCCCACCGCCATGCCGACGAAGCCGTTCTCGCTGATCGGCGTGTCGATCACCCGGTCGGCGCCGAACTCGGCCATGAAGCCCCGGGTGAGGCCGAAGACGCTGCCCATTACCCCCATGTCCTCGCCGAGGATGAACACGGATTCGTCGCGCAGCATTTCCTCGTGCATGGCCTCGCTGATGGCCTTGCCGTAGTTGATGGTTCTCATCGCGCCACGCTCCTGTCGTTGTCGGTGGCGTAGACGCAGGTCGTCGCCTCGCTCGCGCTCGGCCAGGGGGACTCGGCGGCGAAAGTGACGGCAGCTTCGATCTCGCGGTCCACCGCCGCCTCGAGCGCCGCCATTTCGTCGGCGCCGGCCATGCCGCCCGAGAGGATCTCGGCGCGGAGCCGCACGATGGGGTCGCGCCGCTTCCACTTTTCCACCTCGTCGCGGGACCGGTAGGCCTGCGGATCGCCCTCGTAATGACCGTGGTGGCGGTAGGTCTTGCACTCGACGAGGCTCGGCCCGTCGCCCCGGCGCGCGCGCTCCACCGCCTCCGTCACCGCGGCCAGCACCGAGAACACGTCGTTGCCGTCGGCGACCGTGCCCGGGATGCCATAGGCCTTGGCGCGCTCGGCGATGTCGGGGACGGAGGTGACGCGGTGGATTTCCACCGAGACGCCGTAGAGGTTGTTCTCGCAGACGAACACCACCGGCAGCTTCCAGGCGGCGGCCATGTTCACCGCCTCGTGGAAGCTGCCCTGGTTCGAGGCGGCGTCGCCGAAGAAGCACAGCGTGACCTCGCCGGTCTTGCGGATGCGCGAGGCGAGCGCCGAACCGGCGGCGATGGGGATGCCGGCGCCGACGATGCCGTTGGCGCCGAGGATGCCGAGATCGAGGTCGGCGATGTGCATCGACCCGCCCTTGCCGTGGCAGTAGCCGGTGGCCTTGCCGAACAGTTCGGCCATCATCAGCCGGGCGTCGCCGCCCTTGGCGAGACAGTGGCCGTGGCCGCGGTGGGTGGAGGCGATGAAGTCACTTGCCGCCACCGCCCGGCAGGCGCCGACGCACACCGCCTCCTGGCCGATGCAGGTGTGGATGTTGCCGGCGAGTTTGCCCTCGGCGAACAGTTTCGACGCCATGCTGTCGAACTGGCGGACCCGGTACATGTCCTGGTACAGGTCGAGGGCCGCTTTGTTGTCGTGTGCGAGTGCCATGGGGACGTTCAACCGCTTGCGTGGGGGCGTTGTATCGCGTTGGGTGCGGCGTTGTCAGCCCGCCGCCGGCAGCCATTCCTGCAGCAGCACCTCGGTGGTGGCGCAGACCGGATTGGCGCCGCGGCGGAGCCGCCCGCCGAAGACCGCGCCGGTGGGGCTGCCGACCGTGCCGCTGAGCCGCGCCTCCGGCGTGCCCTCGGCGCTCGGCCGCACGTCGCCCACCAGAGTGAGAAGTTCCACCGCTGGGCCGTGCACCGAAAGCGGCGGTTTGCCGATGCCGACATCGAGGCTCGCGTCGTTCAGGCTGCCGAGCGCGCTGCGGATCATGGCGTGGCGGATGTGGTGTACGGCGCAGGCGCGCTCGATTGCCTCCACCAGATCCTCGTTCGGACCGATGCGCAGGCTGAGGGCGCGGCCAAAGGTGCCGGCGGTGGTGACGGAGTGCATCTCAGGCTTCGTTTCCTTCGGGAACCAGCAGGGAAAGGCCCGTCTCGGCGTCCGGGCGCAGGACGAAGCCGCCGTCGAGCGAGGCGCCGGCCCAGGCGGGCACGCCCTCCTCGCCGATGACGCAGAGGTCGGTGGGCAGGTGGCCGCCATGCAGCCGCCCCTGGCGGTCGCGCAGCACGCCGTGGCAGTGGAGGATAGGCTTGTTCTCGGCGGTGCGGCCGAGCGTGGCGCTGGCCATGACGATGCGCGCACCGCCGGGGAGGTGGATGGGCGGGCCGTAGGCGACCAGCTTTTCGCCGGTGGGGTCGGGGGTGGCGACCTGGTAGTACGCCTCAGCCAGGTCGCCGTCGAAGATCTGCAGCCCGGCGTGGTTGAGGCCGACCCGCGCCAGGGTTTCCACCACCACGGTGAACAGCACCCCGGGCGCGAACCACAGCGCCAACTGGTCGGCGGCCGGGGCGACGTGGCTGGCGAGGCGGTGCCGGGACAAGGCGCCGGAACTGGTCTTGCGTTCGAGAACGTCGATGCCGAACATCGGTGCATGCCCTCTTTTGCGTGCCGGGTGGCCCCGGCCGCCGTGCTTACGGTTTCGCTGTCGCCTTGAAGGCGGCGAGGTCGGTGAACTTGACGCCGGCGGCGAGGTGCCCGCCATCGACGGCAAGCTCGGCGCCGGTGATGTAGGAGGCCTCACGCGAGGCGAGGAACAAGGCCGCTGCGGCCACCTCCTCCTCGCGGCCGTAGCGGCCCACCGGCACCGATTCGGCGTAGGCGCGGCGCGTGCCCTCGGTGTGCATGCCACGGGCAAGTTCGGTGTCGATCGGGCCGGGGAGGATGACGTTCGCCGTGATGCCGTACTGGCTGATCTCCATGGCGATCTGCTTGGTGAGGTGGATGGTCGCCGCCTTCGAGGTGCCGTAGGCGGTGC
>JAJXZO010000228.1 GCA_021780035.1 Pseudomonadota bacterium | reverse complement strand
CCACGCCATCGCGGCGGCGGCGGCGCGCGCTCCTGGCCGGCGGCGTCGATCTCGCCGCGGTCGTAGCGGGCACGCTTCTCCGTGTCCGAAAGCAGTTCGTTGGCGGCGGAGATCTCCTTGAAACGCTCCTCCGCCCTGCGGTTGCCGGGATTGAGGTCGGGGTGGTGCTGCTTGGCCAGCCGGCGATAGGCGGCGCGGATCTCCGCCTCGCTCGCGCCGGGCTTCAGCCCCAGAACCTCGTAGGGATCGCGTGCGGCCATGGCTCGACCCGGACACTTTTCCGCTCCCCGCGACCACCCGGCCGCAGGGCACGACATTTATATGGCCATGTGCGGCGATTCTTGCGAGCGCGAATGGGTCTTGCCGTGGTCAGCCCCGGTCCGCGCCGGCCGCGCGCCGGCCCGACAACGCCCAGAAGCGCGGCTGCGGCGCCCAGGCCGGCGCGATCTCGCCCTCGTCCGGTTCCGCGAGCAGCGGCAGGCTGGAGCGCACCAGGGCGTCGGCAAGCTGGCTCCAGGCCAGCACATAGCCTTGCGGGCGCAGCGCGGCGCGGCTCTCGGCCAACAGGGAGAGCGCCGCCCGCTGTACCGCCTCCTGCTCGGGTTCGAGCGGCGGCAGCTCCTCGCGCACCCCGCCTGACGGGCTGGCGAAGCTGGGCGCAAGCCCGCTCGCGCGGGCCATCGTCGCCGCCACCTCGTCTCGATAGTCCGCCGACCACGCCAGCATGTCGGCATCGACGAACAGGCAGTCCGCCGCCAGCACCGAGAGCGCCGAAGCCAGCCAAAAGGCAAGGAACGCCCGGTAGCGGTCATCCCAGGAAAGCTGGTCGAGCATCACCCGGCAGGTCGCCATCGCCCGCCGCGGGTCCGCCTGCCGCAGGCGCGGCAGTGGCACGTGCAGCGCCCGGCAGGAGCGGATCACCGTCGGCGCGCAGGCGTTGCGGGCGAGCAGCAGCAGCGGCATAGCCAGGAAATACGGGTTGCCGTTTGCCTCGAACTGCCGCCGCGCCGACTCCCACAGCGCCTGCGGCCTGCGCAGCACCGCCACGTGCAGGGCCTGGGGAAACCGCTGGCGCATCCAGCCCGCCCGCCCCAGAGAGCGGCAGAACTTGAACACCGCGACCCGCCCGCGCTCCTCCGCGTGCCGGAGCAGTCCCTGCAGGTAGGCTTCCAGAGCCGGTTGCGGCTCGTCCGCCGCGACGAATGCATCCTCGGTGGCGAAGTCGAGACGAAAGCCAGGCACCCCCGCCTGGCCCGGCGCCAGCAGCGGCGCGAACTCGCTCCAGTACGGAGCCATCGCCGGGTGACCGGAATCCCACTCTCCGGGTCCGGTGCCGGCGATCTCCCGGGCGGTGAGCCCGGCCATCATCTCGTGCAGCGGCTCGTAGAAGCCGAGCGCACGCTCCTCGTCGCGCAGCGCCGCCCAGATCCAGGTGCCGCGGCCGCGCCAGTACGTATGCAGGAACACCGGTGCCGCGGCACCGCCACCCGTGGATTCGAAGAACGCCATTCCCGTCCTCTTCGGTGTTCCGTTGCCCGCGCTCTAGCAAGATGCGTGCCAGGGCTTCCCGCGTGGGAATGGGCCGAGTCGCACGGCGCACCGGCTTTGCGTCGCGCCCGCACCGTCCGCAGAAGCGACAGAAGGGCGTCAGCGGAGCAGACAGAACCGCCCGTTCAGGCGAGCCGGCCGGGAAGCGGCGGCACGAAGCGGCGCAGCTTGCGCAGGCGGGCGTGCGCGGCAAGCTCGCGCTCGAAGAAGTCGAGGCTCGCCGCCGCACCTTCGCTCGCGTCCTGCAGCCAGAACAGCAGCAGGGCGAGCAGCATCGCCGCCAGCGTCGCGCGCTTGCCGTACCAGGAGAAGTCGGCGCTGCGATCGCCGGCGGCGAACCAGAAACTGTCGGCGGTGCGCCCCAGGATGCGCACCGCGCTCGCCATGGCGCCCGGCAGCATCAGCAGTGCGACGGCGCGCCGCACCGCCTCCCGGTGCGGCAGCAGCAAGGCAAGCCAGCAGGAAGCCGCCTCGCGCAGGCGCTCGCGCGTGCCCAGGCCCTCGATGTCGCGCTCCGCGAGCGCCGCCGCCACTTTCCGGTCCGCGAGGTCGCTCGCCGCCTCCACCAGGCCAACGGCGCCGCCCGCGAACAGCCCTCCGGCCAGCCACGGCACGCTGCCGGCATCCTTCAGGCCGCGCCGCAGCGCCGCCTCGCCCCAGCCGAGTGCCGCCACATGCGGCAGCATCGCCGAGAGCACGGCGTCCTCGGCGGGGCTGTGCCGCTGCTGTTCCTTCACGGCTGCCTCCCGGCCGCGACGGCGCGGCTCAGTTCCTCGTTGAAGCCGAAGTAGCGGAAATCGCCGATGCGCATCGGATAGAGTATGCCGTCGAGATGGTCGGTCTCGTGCTGCACCACCTGGGCATGGAACCCGCCCGCCAGCCCGCCCACCGGGGCACCCTCGCAGTCGACGCCACGGTAGCGGATGCGCCAGCGCCGTGCCACCGCGCCGCGCAACCCCGGCAGCGACAGGCATCCTTCCCAGCAGAGCCGCTCCTCCTCGTCCACCGCCTCGATCGCGGGGTTGATGACGACGCTGTCTCCCACCACGCGGTCGTCCGCGTCGCCGCTGGTACGCCCCTCCGCCACCCGGAATACAAACAGCCGCAGCGGCACGTGCACCTGCGGGGCGGCAAGCCCGGCGCCGCCGGCGTCGTCCAGGGTTTCGAGCATGTCGCGCACGAGGCGGCGGATTTCCGGGGCGCCGGGGTCGGCCACCGGCTCGGCGCGGCCGAACAGCACCGGGTGGCCCATGCGGGCGATCTTCAGGATGGCCATGCCAAGCCCTCTCCGAGTGACAGGTTGCGAAAGCGCGTTGGCGCCGGGCGCAAGGCGTGATATAGCGCCGCTTCCACGGTCGGGGCAGATGTTCCGTCCGGTATTTCGGCGCCGCCGGAGCGCGGGCGTCTCGGCCAGAGGAGCAGGCAGCCAGGTGCAGGTTCTCGTTCGCGACAACAATGTCGATCAGGCGCTGAAGGCGCTCAAGAAGAAGATGCAGCGCGAGGGCATCTTCCGGGAAATGAAGTTGCGTCGCCACTACGAGAAGCCGTCCGAACGCCGTGCCCGCGAGGCCGCCGAGGCTGTCCGTCGCGCCCGCAAGATGGAACGCAAGCGGATCGAGCGCGAAGGCTTCTAGGCCCGGGCGCCGAGCTTTCCAGGCTCACGCATGGACTCCCTGCTCGCCGGCTACCGCCGTTTCCGCGAAGGCGGATGGCCGGCGCGCAAGCGTTTGTTCGAGCATCTGGCCGAGCACGGCCAGCGCCCGGACGTCGCGGTGATCGCCTGCGCCGACAGCCGCGTCGATCCGGCGATGATCTTCGATGCCGGTCCGGGCGAGATGTTCGTGCTGCGCAACGTCGCCAACCTGGTGCCGCCCTGGGCGCCCGACGGCGCGGCCCACGGCACCAGCGCCGGGCTCGAATTCGCCGTTCTCGGCCTCAACATCCGCCACCTCGTCGTGCT
>JAJXZO010000252.1 GCA_021780035.1 Pseudomonadota bacterium | reverse complement strand
GTGCACGCGCACGATGCGCTCCAGGATGCCGAGCGGCTTCTGCGTCGGGTAGCCGGTCTTTTCCCGCCCCGTCGGGCTCACGATCGTGTGCCACCAGACATCCGTGGGCGTCTTGCCCCGCGCGGCCTTTTCCGGCGGCACCAGGCCCGGCGCCATGTAGGGGATGCGGTCCATCGCCTCGGCGTCGAAGACGTAGTTCGCGGGGTCTCGGGCATACCAGAAGATGGTGTCGTGCTTGGTCGGCCAGCGCCGCTTGTGCCGCGCGCCATAGTCGTAGGCCCAGACGATCTCGTTCATGAAGCTGGCGCGGCCGAACACGGTGTCGAGCAGCAGCTTGCAGTAATGCGCCTCGCGCGGGTCGATGTGGAAGAACAGCGAGCCGTCGGCGGCCAGCACCCGGCGGATTTCCACCAGGCGCGGTTCGAGGAAGCCGAGATAGTCGTCGAACGCGTCGGCGAAGCGCATGGAGCCGAGCCGCTTCGTCGCGTAGCGGTGCCCGCCGAAGCCGGTGCGGTCGCCGGCCTCATCGCGCACGGTGGCGAGCCGCGTGCGCGCCTGGGCGATGCCGGTGTTGAAGGGCGGGTCGATGTAGACGAGCGCCACCGAGGCGTCGGCCAGCCCGCGCAGCAGGTCGAGGTTGTCGCCGAGGACGATGCGGTTCACCCCCTAGCGGTAGCCGCCCGCGCGCGAGCCGCCAAGTGAAAGGGTCCGGCACGTGAAAGGGTCCGGGGAGCCAGCTCCGTGGCGGCGGGACCGGGCAGCGCCCGCCACTTAGAACCCTCGGCACTTAGAACCCTTCCAGGTTGGCCTTCTTCGTCGCGTTCGAGATGTCCTGCGCCCGCATCCGGTCCGGCCCCGGCGGCAGGGCTTTCTCCGCCGCGATGGCGAAGCCCTTGGCGCGGGGGATGTCGCCCAGGACCATCGCCGACTCGGCGGAGGCGAGCTGCGCCTGGCCGATCTCGCCGAGGCGCCCATAGGCGTCCGCCAGCGCCTGCCAGAACTCCGCCTGGTCGGGGGCGGCGGCGACGGCGATCTGCAGCTGGGTGATCGCGGGGCGCAGCAGGCTCGCGTCGCCGGTCTCGATCATGGCGCGGGCGAGTTCGCCGCGGATCAGCATCGCGCCGGGGGCGAGGCGCAGCGCCTCCTGGTAGGGCCCGATCGCCGCGCGCGGATTCCCGCCGTCGAACAGCACCTGGCCCTCCAGCTCGCGGAACCAGGGGTTGCCGGGGTCCTGCGCCTCCAGCCCCTTGAGCAGCGCCAGCGCCTCCGCGGTGTGGCTGAGCCGGTAGAGCGCGATCGCCCGGGCATAGCGGGCGGGGGCGGAGGTGTCGCTCGCCTTCACGCGCGACAGCGTGAGCGAGGACGGGGTGAGGAAGGCGTCGAGCTTGGCGCGCATCAGCGCGTAGCGGGTGTCGAAGCCGGCGGGCAGCTTCGCGTTGGACCACGGGCTCGTGGCGACGTGGTGGGCGACGTAGTCGATGCGGTCCTGGGTCAGCGGGTGGGTCTGGATATAGGGGTCCTGGTTGGCGCTGATGAGCGATTCCTCGTCCTTGAGCTTGTTCAGCAGTTCGAGGAAGCCGCGCGCGGACCAGTGCAGCGTGTCGAGGAAATGCATCGCCGCCGCGTCCGCCTGCGCCTCCATGTCGCGGGTGAAGGCGAGCATGTTGCGCGTGGCGATGTGCTCGGAGGCAAGCGCGCCGCCGACCCCCGCGCCGGCGTTGCCGGTGGCGATGCCGGCGGCGGCGGCGATGAGCATCCCGGCGATCGCCTCGATATAGGCGTTGCGCAGCGCCTCCGGCAGCAGCACCAGGTGGCCCTCGAAGATGTGGCCGGTCTCGTGCGCGATGACGCCGACGACCTCCGAGGCGTCCGTCGAGGCGTGGATCATGCCGGAGAACAGCACCATCCGGTTGCCGGTTGTGACGAACGAGTTTATGGCGTCGTCCCGGACGAGGAGGATGCGGACGAGCCCTGGATCGATGCCGGCCGCACGGAAAAGGGGGTCGGCGAAATTGCGCAGCAGGGTCTCGGTCTCGGCGTCGCGCAGCAGCTCGATGCCACCTGTCGCCGCGTGGGCGGCGGAAAGCGGCACGGCGGTGGCGGCGCCCAGCGTGGTGATGCCGGCGCAGGCGAGGCAGCAGAAGCGCCGCCTGCCCATCCTGGGGCCGGTCCCGGGGCTGTTTGGGGAACTTCGTGCCATGGGTCGCAATGTAGCGCGCCGCGGCGTCGCCGTCGCCTGCGCCGCCGCGCTCGCAACGAGCGGCTGCTCCACGGTCGGCTCCCTGTTCGGGTCGGGGCAACCGCAGGGGAAGCCGGGCTATGTCGGCGGCTTCATCGGCGCGGTGGTGGCGGATGAGCCGCAGGCGGCGCTGATCGGGCGCTCGACGCTCGCCGCCGGCGGCGATGCCGCGGACGCGGTGGTGGCGATGGCCTACACGCTGGCGGTGACGCTGCCCTCGCGCGCCAGCCTTGGCGCCGGCGGCGGCTGCCTCGCCTTCTCGCCGGACCGCAAGGCGCCGGGCGGCGGCGTGCCGCAGGCGATCCTGTTCCCCTCGCATCCGGGCGGTGGAGGGGCCCAGGCTGGAGCGGTGGGCGACCGGCCGGCCGCGGTGCCGATGCTCCCGCGCGGCATGTACCTGCTGCACGCGAACTACGGGCGGATGAACGAGGCGCAGCTGATCGCGCCGGCGGAGCGCCTGGCCCGCCTCGGCGCGCCGATGAGCGATGCGCTGGAGCATGACATCAGCGTGGTCGCGGGCCCGCTCGCCGGCGACCCGCAGGCCCGTTCCGTTTTCTTCGACAACGGCGCGCCGCTGCCGCCCGGGGCCGCGATGGTGCAGCCGGCGCTGGCGGCGACGCTGGCGCGCATCCGCGTCGACGGGGTGGGCGCGTTCTACACCGGGCGGGAGGCGCGGCGCTTCGCCGAGGCCGCGACCTCGGTGGGCGGCGGCATCACGGCGCAGGCGATGCAGGCCGCGATCCCCACCATGGCGCCGGCGACGGTGCTGCCAGCGCGGGGCAACGACAGCGTGGCGTTCCTGCCGATGGACGGGGGTGCGGCGGCACGGCTGTGGCAGCAGGCGGGCGGCAACCCGGCGGCGATGCACGCGATCGGCGCCGACCGCCCGGCCTCCACCACCTTCGGGGCGGTGGACCGGCAGGGCAACGCGGTGGTCTGCGCCGTTTCGCTCAACAATCTGTTCGGCACCGGGCGCATCGCGCCGGGCACCGGGGTGATGCTCGCGGCCTCGCCCGCGACGATGCCGGCGCCGCTGCTCTCCGCGGCGATCGCCTTCAACCCCAACCTGCCGGCGTTCCGCGCGCTGGCGGGCGGCTCCGGCCAGCAGGGCGCGCCGGCGGCGGCGGCGGCGGCGATCGGCCAGGCGCTGGATGACACCGCCTCGCCCGCGCACCCGCAGCCCGGCGCCGTGCCGGACCCCGGCCGCGCCAACGTCATCGCCTGCACGCGCTACCTGCCGGGCAGCCCCGGCAGTTGCGGCTGGGCGGTCGATCCCAGGGGGC
>JAJXZO010000064.1 GCA_021780035.1 Pseudomonadota bacterium | reverse complement strand
GATCCTCGAGTTCGAGGCTTGTCGGCACCTCGTAGCGGGCGAATGCGGCAAGCCCGGTCTTCGGCAGGTAGGCGCGGCCGGGATCGGCGATCCACACCTCCGCCGTCTTTGCCAGCCCGGCGAACCAGGGCAGGATGCGCGCCGCCATCGGCGCCTGGTAGCAGACGTCGCCGCAGAGAACGAGATCCCAGCGGCAGGCGCTTCCCACCAGGTCGCCACCGGCGACGGCGAGCGCCACGCCGTTCGCCGCGGCGTTGCGGGTGATGGCGGCGACCGCGAGCGGGTCGATCTCCGCCGCCTCCACCGCGGCCGCGCCCGCCAGCGCGCTGGCGATGGCGGCGATGCCGCAGCCGGCGGCGAAATCGAGCACGCGCCTGCCCGCGACCAGTTCCGGATGGTCGAGGACGTGCCGGGCCAGCGCCTGCCCGCCCGGCCAGGCGAAGGCCCAGTACGGCGGCTCGGTGCCGGTCCGTCCCTGCCATGCCTCCACCGCCTCCCACACCGCGATCACGCCATCGGCCAGGGAGAGCGCGATCTCCGGCGCCAGCGGCGCCCGCGCCTTCCGGGTATGGGTGGCGAGGAAGGTTTCGGCGTTCAAAACAGCCGGCCGAGCAGCAGGGCAAGGCCGACCGCGAAGCCCACGTCGCGGTTGGCCTTGAACAGCCGCAGGCACTTCGCCGGGTCGTGGATGTCGAGCGTGGCCACCTGCCACGCCAGCATCGCCGCCGGCAGCGAAAGCCCCACGAAGAAGCCCATGCCGAGACCCGCGAGTCGGCCGGCCAGCGCGAGCAGCGCCACGGCGAGGACGTAGCAGACGGCGAGGAACGGCCGGGTGCGCTCCCCCCACAGCAGCGCCGTGGAGCCCATGCCCACCAGCGCGTCGTCCTCGCGGTCCTGGTGGGCGTAGATGGTGTCGTAGCCGATGGTCCAGGCGATTGCCGCGCCGTAGAGCGCCAGAGAGGCGAAATCGAGCCGCCCGGCGGCGGCGGCGTAGCCCATCGGCGCCCCCCAGCCGAAGGTGATGCCGAGCATCGCCTGCGGCCACCAGGTGACGCGCTTGGCCAGCGGATACAGCACCACCAGCAGCAGCGACGACACGCCGAGCACGATCGCGAGCGGGTCGAGCGCCAGCAGGATGCCGAGGCTCGGCAGCAGCAGCGCGAACAGGAAAGCGAAGGCGCCCCGCGCCGAAACCGCGCCGGAGGCGAGCGGCCGGCCCCGGGTGCGTTCCACCTTCCGGTCGAGGTCGCGGTCCCAGAGGTCGTTCACCACGCAGCCGGCGGCCCGCATCAGGAACGAGCCGGCGAGGAACAGCGCCAGCAGCCAGAGGCTGAACCCGGCAGGGGCGCGGGCGAGCAGGATCGACCACAGCCCGGGCAGGAACAAAAGCCAGGCGCCGATGGGGCGGTCGATGCGGGCGAGCAGGGCGAACGGGCGAAACGAAGGCGGCAGGCGGGCGACCCAGCCGCCGCTCCGGATATCGGTATGGCCGGTGCGGGCGGCGGGCGGAGGTTGGGCGGGCGCGGTCATGGCTGCTAGTCTGCGCCGCACGATGCATGCGTCAACCATCTCGCCGCGGCTGTTCGTGGCGGCACCGCTCGCCGCCGGGGCGGAACTCGCCGTTTCGGAGGCGCAGGCGCATCACCTCGGCACGGTGCTGCGCATGCGCGCGGGTGAGGCGGTGCGCCTGTTCAGCGGCACCGATGGCGAGTGGCTGGCCACCGTCGCCGAATTGCGGCGCGGCGCCTGCCGGCTCGCAGTGGAACGGCAACTCAGGGTTCAGGAGCCGGAGCCCGATCTCTGGCTCGTCTTCGCGCCGCTGAAGCGCGATGCCACCGATCTGGTGGTGGAGAAGGCGACCGAGCTTGGGGTTTCGGCGCTGCAACCCGTGTTCACCGAGCGCACGGTGGCCGGGCGGGTGGCCGGCGAGCGGCTGCTCGCCATCGCCACCGGCGCCGCCGAGCAGTGCGAACGCCTCAGCGTGCCGCGCCTGCTGCCGCCGCTGCCGCTCGCGCGACTGCTGGTGGAGTGGAACCCGGACCGCCTCCTGGTGGCGGCGCTGGAGCGGCGCGGCCTGCCGCCGCCGCCCGCGCTCGCCGGCCGCCGGGCGGCGCTGCTGGTCGGCCCGGAGGGCGGTTTCACGCCCGCCGAGCTTGACCTTCTCCTCAAGCATCCCCTTGTTATCGGGGCCGGGCTCGGCGCGCGCGTGCTGCGTGCCGAAACCGCCGCCATCGCCGGTCTCGCCCTGCTCGGGATCGGCGGCGGCGGTTAGCGCCGGCGCCGTCCGCCCTCTATCCCCGGAAGAACCCGAACGCGATGTCCAACCCCGCGCAAGCCGACGCGACGCCCCTGACCTCGGAGCGCGATGCCGCCGCATACCTCGCCTCCGGCTGCAAGCCGCGCGCGCAGTTCCGCATCGGCACCGAGCACGAGAAATTCGGCTTCCGCCACGCCGACTTCGCCGCGCCGCCGTACGAGCCGGGCGGCATTCGCGCCCTGCTGGAAGGAATGGCCGCCGCCGACGGCTGGCAGCCGATCCTCGACGGCGGCCTGCCGATCGCCCTCGAAAAGGACAACGCCTCGGTGTCACTTGAGCCGGGGGGGCAGTTCGAGCTTTCCGGCGCGCCGCTTTCCACCCTGCACGAGACCGCCGCCGAGCTTGCCGCGCACAACGCCCTGGTGCGCCGCGTGGCGGAACCGCTCGGTCTCGGCTTCGCGCCGCTCGGCTTCCACCCCACGGCGCGGCGCGAGGAGATCCCGTGGATGCCGAAGGGCCGTTACGCCATCATGCGCGCGCACATGCCGCGGGTGGGCACACTCGGCCTCGACATGATGACCCGCACCGCCACCGTGCAGGTGAACCTCGACTACGCCGACGAGGCGGACATGGTGAGGAAGTTTCGCGTCGGCCTCGCCCTGCAGCCGGTGGCGACCGCGCTCTTCGCCAACTCGCCCTTCACCGAAGGCAGGCCGAACGGCTTCCTTTCCTACCGCGCGCATGTCTGGACCGACACCGATGCCGCCCGCACCGGCATCCCGGCGGTGGCGTTCGAGCCGGGCTTCGGCTTCGAGCGCTACGCGCGCTGGGTGATCGACGAGGTGCCGATGTATTTCGCCTACCGCGACGGGCGCTACATCGACCTCGCCGGGCAGTCGTTCCGCCGCTTCATGCAAGGCGAACTGGCGAACGGCGCCGCGGGCAGGGCGACGCTTGGCGACTTCGCCGACCACGTCACCACCGTCTTCACCGACGCGCGGCTGAAGCGCATCGTCGAGATGCGCGGTGCCGATGCCGGTTCGGCGGCGATGATGGTGGCACAGTCGGCGCTCTGGGTCGGACTGCTCTACGACGATGCGGCGCTGGCCGCCGCCGTGGCGCTGGTGGCCCGGCACGACTGGCGAGACTTCGCGGCGCTGCGCCCGCTGGTGGCACGGCAGGCGCTGAACGCGCCTTGGCAGCGCGGCACGGTGCGCGATCTCGCCCGCGAAATGGTGGCCATTTCCCGCGACGGGCTGAAGACGCGCAACCGGCGCGACGGCGAGGGGCGGAACGAGAGCATCCATCTCGACGTGCTCGAACCGATGCTTGCCGGTGGTCCGACGCAGGCGGAGCGTTGGCTCGCCAAGTTTCATGGAGAATGGAAAAACGACGCGCGCAGTATTTTTCAGGTAGCGGCCATCTGAGATCGTACCGGCAACGGCAAGCTGGATGCGCATCCGCGCGGTCGTGTCTTGCGTTTGCGTAAAATTAAGTTACGAACGCATAAATGAACACGGGTGTCATCCATCAGCGAGTGGCGGCGGCAGCGGCAGGAACCGTGCTGGTGCGGCTGCGGCTGATCGGGCAGATGGAGGCGTGGAGCTTCACCGGCGAAGCGGTGTTGCCGGCGGGGCGCAAGACCCGTGCCCTGCTCGCCGTTCTCGCCCTGTCCCTGCCGCGGCCGGTGATGCGGTCGCGGCTCGCCGGACTGCTGTGGAGCCGCCGTCCGGCCGAGCAGGCGCGGGCGTCGCTGCGCCAGGAAATCCACCGTCTGGGCGAGGCGCTGGCGCCGCTTAGCAGGCAGGTGCTGGTCATCAACCGCGATCAGGTGTCGCTTGCCTCCGGCGTGTCGTGGGTGGACGTGGACGAGGTGCTGCGCGCCACCCCGGAACAGCCGGCGGCGCTGGGTCTGCTCGATGGCGAACTGCTCGAGGATCTGCGCGGCATCGACCCGGCGTTCGACCTGTGGCTTGCCGCCGAGCGGGAGCGGCTGTCCGACCGCACCCGCGCGCTGGCCGAGCGGGTGCTCGGCGCCCAGGTCGAGCCGGCGGCGATCATCGCCGCGGCGCAGCGGCTGCTTGCCATCGACCGCATGCACGAGGGAGGCTGGCGGGCGCTGATGCGGGCCTACGCGGCCTGCGGCGAACGCGGCATGGTGGTCGCCACGTTCGAGCGCTGCCGCGCCGCGCTGGCGGAACGCCTCGGCGCCCTCCCATCGGAGGAGACGCAGCGCCTGCTCGCCGAGTTGCGTCCGGCCGCACCGGCCTCGGTCGCCACGACAGTGCCGCGCGCCGAGGCGCGGGCCGCCGCGCGTGCGGAGGCCGGCACCGATCCCCGGCCGGAAGGGCGGGGGCACGTCGTGCGCAGCGCCGTGCGCGTGGGCGTGCTGCCGCCGCTGGCCATCGGCTGCGGCTCGGGGCGGAGCGGGCTGGTCACCGCCATCGCCGAGGAGATCACCGCGGCGCTCAGCCGCTGTCGCACGCTCGCCGTCGCCTCGTCCGGGGCGCTTGCCCGCTTTGCCGCGCAGAGCCGCGACGAGACGCTGATCCGCCGGGCGTTCGGCATCGACTACCTGCTCGACGGCAGCCTGCAGCAGGACTCGGGCCGGATCAGGGTGATGCTGCGGCTGCTCGACCTGCGCGGCGGCAACCGGGTGATCTGGTCGCAGCGCTTCGACCACGACGACACCGATTTGCTCGCGGTGCAGGACGCCGTGGCGGCCAGGGCGGCGGCGCGGCTTGAGCCGGAGATCCTGTTCCTCGAGGCGGAGCGCGCCACAGCTAGGCCGCTGGTCGACGCGGCCGCGTTCGAACTGGTGCTGCGCGCGCTGCCGCTGCTCCGCCGCTGCGACCGCGACGCCTTCAACCATGCCGGCATGCTGCTGAAGCAGGCGGCGGTGCTCGACCCCGACTGCGTCGCGGCACTGGCGTGGGGCGCCTTCTGGCAGGTGCTGCGGGTGCGGCAGGGGTGGGCGGACGATGTCGCGCTCGCCGCCGCCGAGGCGGGACGGTTCGCCAAGCGGGCGATGGCCCTCGATCCGCTGGATGCCCGCTTGCTGGCCATCGCCGGGCAGGTGCGGGGGATGCTGCACCATCGGCTGCCCGAGGCGGCGTCGCTGCACGAGAAGTCGGTGGCGCTCAACCCCAACCTTGCCATGGCCTGGGCGCTGGGGGTTCGCACCCTCGCCCACCTCGGCCGGCTGGAGGACGCCGGGCGCTTTGGCGAGCGCTACAAGCAACTGGCGCCGCTCGATCCGTTCGCGCCCGTGCTCGACGCGGCGCTGCCGCTGCTGGCGCTGCTGCGCCATGACCACCACGAGGCGGTGCGGCTCGGCCGCACCGTGTGCGAGATGTGTCCGGCCGGCGCCGACCCGCTGAAGCCCTACCTGGCGGCGCTCGGGCACCTGCGGGCCGAATGCGAGGCGGCGCATGTGCGCCGGCGGCTTGCTGCCACCGAGCCGGGCTTCAGCGTCGCCCGTTTTCTTGCCGGTCCGCCCTGGGCGCGCGAAGAGGATCGCGCTCATTTTTGCGCCGGCCTGCGGCTGGCCGGCGTTCCCGAGCGCTAGGGGCGCCGCCTCAGGCGGCGCGGTGCAGGTTCAGCACCGGGCGGATGTGGTCGAGCGCCGCCTCGAAACTCTCGTGCGTGGCCAGCACTTCGCCGCGGATGCAGTCGGTGATCCGCCAGCGCATGCCCTCCGAGGTGATCATGTAGGCGGGGTTGGGATTCTCCCGCACCCACACCAGCACGTAGTCGGGATCGTGGCGGCCGGCGGTGGCGCGACAAGTGCAGGCGTCGCAGAGGCCCATGCACCGCCCGGCCTTCAGCCAGTGGCTCAGCACTTCCTCGTGGTGCGACGTCACGCGCTGGTGCAGCACCACCACGTTGGCGGGCAGGTCGTTCTGCTGCCTTGCTGGAATTCGTTTGGGCATGGCAACCTCACGAATGCGTGAGGGCCATTATCCACCAACCGGGCGCGGCGCCAACAGGACTCCGATTCGTTACGCCTGTCGGCCGTGAGGTGTGGCCGGCAGGACACACTATTTCGTGAGCGAGTCCGTCACGCCGCCTTGGCGGCGGTGGCCGCGAGGCAGTTCTGACCGCTGCTGTCGTGCGGTGTGCCCTCGCTCCCGTCATCGGCGCCGGCCGGCGTCGCCGGTGCCTGGAAGGGGCGGCGATCATGGTGTTGGCGGTCCACGTCCTCGCTTGCCGCGCGGATGCAGGCGACGACCGAGCGCCGCAGTTCGCTCACCGCGGCCTTCAGCGTGTTGGTGTGGTGCAAACCCTCCTGGGCGCGGTTGCCCGTCTGCTTCGCCTCGCGGGCGACCTCGGTGGTGAGGCTGGTCATTTCCGTCGCCGCCGAGGCGGTGGCCGCGACGTTGCGGGCGATTTCCCGTGTCGCCTCGCCCTGCTGTTCCACCGCCGTAGCGATGCTGCGGGCGATGGCGCTCACTTCGGTGATGGTCTGCTCGATGCGCGCGACGGCCGCGACCGAGGCGGTGGTGGCCTCGCGCACGGCGGCGATGTGGTGGCCGATCTCCCCGGTGGAGCGCGCCGTCTGCGTCGCCAGGGCCTTCACTTCCGAGGCGACCACCGCGAAGCCTTTGCCGGCCGCCCCCGCCCGCGCCGCCTCGATGGTGGCGTTCAGCGCCAGAAGGTTGGTCTGCGAGGCGATATTGGTGATGATTTCGGCCACCGAGCCGATGCGCTCCACCTGCGCGTTCAACTGGCCGATGGTGTCGCGCGTCTCGGTGCTGGCGGCGACGGCGCGGCTCACCACGGCGCTGGAGCGCGCCATCTCGGCGCCGATTTCGTGGATCGAGGCGCTGAGTTCCTCGGCCGCGCCGGCCACCGCCTGGGCAGTGAACAGCGCATTGCCGGAGGACGTGGCCGCGGAGGTGGCCGTCTGGTCGGTGCGGCCGGCCGCGGCGGTCATCGCCGCCGCGCTCTCGGCCAGCGCCACCGCCCGCTCGCCGATGCGGTCCATCGCCGTGGTGGTCTCCCGCTCGATCGTCTCGGCCATGGCGATCACCGCCGCCTGCCGTTCGGCCTGCGCTTTCTGCAGAACGTCCTGCTCGGCCCGCAACCGATCGCGCTCGCGGGCGTTCTGCTGGAACACCGCCATCGCCGCCGCCATGCGGCCGATTTCCGCGCCGCCACGCACCTTCAGGAGCGCCGTTTCGTGGTCGCCGCCGGCGAGCCGGCGCATCGCTTCGGTCAGCGCGAGGATCGGCGCGGCGATGTGCCGGGCGGTCAGCCAGCCGAAGATACCGGCGAGCAGCAACGCCGCCGCGAGCAGGGCGAGGGAGGTGAGGAGCGCCGCGCGCTGAGCGGCGGCGAAGGAGGCGTTGTCCATGACCAGTTCGACGGCGCCGAGGGGCTTGCCGGCGAAGTCGCGCACGGGCGCGAGCAATGCCGCCACCGGCTGGCCGCGCAACGTGCCGCTCTGGCGGAACCGCTTCCCTTCCGCCGCCTGCCGCCACGCCGCCGCGGTGAACAGGCCAGGCGCGCCGGTGAAGCCGCCGCCGCGCATGATCGCGCCGCGCAGCGGATGGAAGACGATGCCGAGATGCCGCTCCCTGGCGAAGCGCGCGAAGAAGTCTCCGCCGAAGGCGAAGCCGAACTCCACCGTGCCGAGATGGTCAGCGGCGGTGTCGACCGGCACCACGCCGCGGATGCCGAGCCCCGCCACCCCGGCTTCCAGCCCGTCCACCGTGCGGTCGGTGGCGTTCGCCTGCACCACCGTGTGGCGGAAGGAGGACAGGTCGTCGCCATATTTCGCCGGGTTGTGCACGCGCAGGAAGGAGGTGGCCGGCGGCGTATGGAACTGGAACTGCTTCACACCGTAGTGCGCCTTCAGCACGGCGAAGCCGGGGGCGAGCATGTGCAGCAGCGCCGGGCGGTCGCCGGCCGCCATCGCCCGCTGCACCTCGGGAACGGTGGCGACGAGGCTCGCCAGCGCGCTCCCTTCGGTTGCCTGCTGGGCGATGGAAGCCTCCAGGGCCTGGTAGGCGGCGGCGAGTTCGCGGCGGTTCGCTTCCGCGATCAGCCGGTTTTCCACCCACAGCGAGGCGAGCATCAGCGCCACCGCCGTTACGGTAACCATGCCCACCAGGGCGCCGCCGATCCGCCAGCGCAAACCGCTTCGAGGCCGCCAAGCCATGTTTTCCTCCATAGCGGCTATTCACCGCCCGGAGGGACGCTAACGCCCACGGGTTAAGGATCGGCTAGTGGGGCGGGCACCGCCCCGGCGCCGATTTCAGGCGCGCAGGCGCTCGGGGACGGTGAGGCCGAGGCGGACGGGGATGTCCCAGTCCTCGCGCAGCGCCCGCACGGTCTGGAAGCCGGCCTTCATGTAGGTGGGCAGGGCGCGGGGGTGGTCGGCGGTACAGGTGTTCACCGTCATCGCCTGCGCGCCGCGCCGCCAGACCTCGTCCACAGCGGCGCGCAGGAACACAAGCCCGAGGCCACGGCCGATGGCGTGCGGCATCAGCCCGAAATAGTTGAGGTTCACCGAGGGCCAGGAGGAGGCGTCGAGCTCGAAGAAGCCGGCCACCCGGCCGTCGGCCTCCTCCAGCAGATAGATGGATATGGCGGGGTGGCGGAGCAGCGCGGCAAGCTGCCGGTCGGGCATGGTGCGCCGCAGCCACCACAGATACTCGGAGCCGATCTGGTCGTAGAGCCAGCGGTAGGTGGCGACCGTGCAGTCGGGCTCGCGGCGCACCCGCATGCCGTCGGGCAGCTTCGGCGCCGGCTCGGCGGGCGGCCGGTCCATGCGCAGGAAGGTCACCACCACGCTCGCGCGCACCGAAGGTTCCGACATCATACCGTTCCGCGCCGGTTCCGCCGGCCTTTGCCTCAGTCGTCGAGGAAGCTGCGCAGCTTGCGGCTGCGCGACGGGTGCTTCAGCTTGCGCAACGCCTTCGCCTCGATCTGGCGGATGCGCTCGCGCGTGACGTTGAACTGCTGCCCCACTTCCTCGAGCGTGTGGTCGGTATTCATGCCGATGCCGAAGCGCATGCGCAACACGCGTTCCTCGCGGGGAGTGAGGCTCGAGAGCACGCGCGTGGTGGCGGCGCGCAGGTTGGCCTGGATGGCGGCGTCGATCGGCAGCACCGCGTTCTTGTCCTCGATGAAGTCGCCGAGGTGGCTGTCCTCCTCGTCGCCGATCGGCGTCTCCAGGCTGATCGGCTCCTTGGCGATCTTCAGCACCTTGCGCACCTTCTCAAGCGGCATGCCGAGCTTCTCCGCCAGCTCCTCGGGCGCCGGCTCGCGGCCGATCTCGTGCAGCATCTGCCGGCTCGTGCGCACCAGCTTGTTGATGGTCTCGATCATGTGCACGGGGATGCGGATGGTGCGCGCCTGGTCGGCGATGGACCGGGTGATGGCCTGGCGGATCCACCAGGTGGCGTAGGTGCTGAACTTGTAGCCCCGGCGGTACTCGAACTTGTCGACCGCCTTCATCAGCCCGATGTTGCCCTCCTGGATCAGGTCGAGGAACTGCAGGCCGCGGTTCGTGTACTTCTTGGCGATGGAGATGACGAGGCGGAGGTTGGCCTCGATCATCTCGGTCTTGGCGCGCGCCGAATCGCGCTCCCCGCGGGACACCGTGGCATAGACGCGGCGGAACTCGCCGATCGGCAGGCCGGCGTCGGTGGCCACCGTGGCGATCTGCGTGCGCAGCTGCGCGATGGCGTCGGCGTGCCTGCCGGCCAGCGCCTTCCACGCCCGGCCGGGGAGGTGCTCGATCTTCTCGAGCCAGTTGGGGTCGAGCTCGCTGCCCCGGTACTGGTTGAGGAAGTCGTCGCGCGAGACCTTGCAGCTTTCCGCGAGGCGCAGCAGCTGGCCCTCCATCCCGGTGAGCCGCTGATTGAGCTGCTTCAGCTGCGTGACCAGCTCCTCGATGCGGTTGTTGTGCAGCCGCACCTGCTCCACCTTGCTGACGATCTCGCCGCGCAGCTTCTCGTAGGTTTTCTCCGAGCGCGCGCTGACGTCGCTGCCGGCGGTCAACGTGTCGATGCGCTTCTGCTGCATCTTCTGCAGCCGCTTATACAGCGTCTCGATCTCCTCGAAGGTGACGAGCACCTCGGGCTTCAGCTTCTCCTCGAGCGCCGAGAGCGACATGCTGACGCCCTCGCTGTCGTCGAGGTCCTCGTCCTCGGGCGGCTCGAAGGCAGCCGCCTTGTCCTCGGGCGGCACGCCGCCCTCGACCGGGCCGATGGCCGGGCCGCTCTGCGTCGCCTCGAGGTCGATGATGTCGCGCAACAGCATGCGGCCATTCTTCAACGCGTCGTGCCAGGCGACGATGGCGCGGAAGGTGAGCGGGCTTTCGCACAGCCCGCCGATCATCATGTCGCGGCCGGCCTCGATGCGCTTGGCGATGGCGATCTCGCCCTCGCGGGAGAGCAGCTCGACGCTGCCCATCTCGCGCAGGTACATGCGTACCGGGTCGTCGGTGCGGCCGAGGCTCTCCTCGTTGACGTTGCCGCTGGCCTCCTCCTCCTCCACCTCCTCCTTCACCTTGGCGAGCGGCGCCTCGGCGTCCTCGGTGTCCTCTCCCTCGAGAACCTGGATACCGAGCTCGTTCAGGTTCGACATCACGTCCTCGATCTGCTCGGAACTGTTCTGATCCGGCGGCAAGGCGGCATTCAGTTCGTCGAAGGTGACGAAGCCGCGCTCCTTGCCGCGGGCGATCAGCCGCTTCACCGTGGCGGACTGGTGGTCGAGCAGCGTGGTGTCCGCGTCGGCGGCGTGCTCGGCGGAATCGGTCTGGGCAGCGGGCTTGGTGGCCATCGATCAGCGGTCTCCATCGCGGAAGAATTCCGCCGGGGGCGGCGGGCAGCGGCGGCAGGCCGCTAAAGGGGGGATTCGGCTTCGGTGCGGTCGCGGGTCAGTTCCATCCTGGCGGCGCAAAGGCCGATCAGGCGCCGCTGCGCGGAAGCCGGATCGGCGGCGAAATCGCGCTCCGCCTGGGCGATCTCCTGGTCGAGGCGGGCGGCGTTCATCAGCCCGAAGAAATGCCACCAGACCTCCTCGGCGTTCGCGGCTTCCGGTTGGCCGGCAGCGGCGGGTACAGCAGCGATGGCCTCCGCCACGGTCGCGGCGAGGCCACCCGCTGTGAGGTGGGACAGCAGGGCCGCGGAGTCAAGGCTCGTGGACGTATGCGCGAACTGCAGCAGCGCCTGCCGCAGCGGGGCGAGGGGGGCGGGCAGGTCCAGGCCAGCGAGCGGCTCCTCCAGCCGTTCGAGCAGCATGGGGTGGGCGAGCAGGATGCCGAGCAGGGCGCGGGCGCGGGCGCGCAGGCCCGTCTCGGCGCTGAGAGCGGGCCGCGGCGGCGGACGGAAGCGGGGCGGAGCGGCGGCCGCGCCGCCGCGCCGGGGGCGGAAGGCCTCGCGCAGCCGGGCGCGGAACTCCTGGCGGTATTCGAAGCCGAGCGCGCGGTCGCCGATGCGCTCGGCCGCCGCCTCCAGTTCCTTGCCGAGGCGGGCGCGCTGCTCCGGCGTGGCATCGCCGATGCCTTCGCGGAACAGCTGGAACAGCGCCTCGTGCAACGGGCGCGCCGCGTCGATCACCGCCCGCATGGCGGCCGGCCCCGCCTGGCGGAGCAGCGAATCGGGGTCTTCCCCGGCCGGCAGGGTGGCGAGCCTCAGGCTGTGCGAGGCGTCGATCAGCGGCAGCGCCCGGAGCGCGGCACGGGCGGCGGCGCGCCCCCCGGCGGCGTCGCCGTCGAAGCAGAGCACCGGCTCGGGCGAAAGCTGCCAGAGTTCCGCCAGCTGCTCCTCGGTGAGCGCGGTGCCGAGCGGCGCCACCGCGCCCCCGAACCCAGCCTGATGCAGGGCGATGGCGTCCATGTAGCCCTCGACCGCCAGCACCACGGTGCCCGGCCGCCGCGCGCCGGCGCGGGCGAGGTCGGCGGCGAACAGGGTGCGGCGCTTGATGAACAGTTCCGTCTCCGGGCCGTTCACGTATTTCGGCTGGCCGTCGCCGAGCAGGCGGCCGCCGAAGCTGACGACGCGGCCGCGCCCGTCGCGAATGGGGAACATCAGGCGGCGGAAGAACATCTCGGAGGCGGGCCTTCCCTCCTCGGCGGGCCGGAGCAGCCCGGCGGCGAACAGCAATTCGGGCGCGATGCCCTGGCGGCCGAGCTCGGCGGTGAGCGCGCCACGGCCCTCGCCCGACCAGCCGAGGCCGAAACGGCGGATGGTTTCCTCGCCCAGGGCGCGGGCGCGCAGGTAATCCCGGGCGGGCGCGCCTTCCGGCTGGGCGAGGCGGCGGGCGAAGGCCTGCGCGGCGGCCTCCAGCACCTCGTAAAGGCTGTGCCGGCGCTCGGCGGCCTCCGCCGCCTCCGGCGTGGGCTGCGGCACGGCGAGCCCGGCGGCGGCGGCAAGCTGGGTGACGGCCTCCATGAAGCCCAGCCCCTCGCTCTTCATCACGAAGCTGATGGCGTCGCCGTGCTCGCCGCAGCCGAAGCAGTGGTAGTGGTCGTCGTAGACGTGGAAGCTCGGCGTCTTCTCGCCGTGGAACGGGCAGCAGCCCTTCCATTGCCGACCGGCCTTCGTCAGCCGCACGCGCCGGCCGATCAGCGCCGGCAGCGGCGTGCGCGCGCGCAGCTCCTCGAGGAAGTCGGGGGGCAGCGCCATCAGCGGAGGCGCCGTGGGCGCGGCGCCGCGCGGGCGGATCTCTGTCGCGGGGTCATGGCCGTTCTGTGCATCGAAACCCCTCCTACTATAAGGGTGAATCCGCGCTTGCGGGTGCCGGCGGGGCGCAGGGAAAAAATTTCCCACCCGTCAACGCGACGCTTGAACCGGGAAATCGTTTCCCATATCTTCCCCGCATGGTTCCGGTGGCAGACATCATCGACCGCCTCGGCGGCGCGGAAGCGGCGGCGCGACTGCTTGGCGTCGGCACCGAGGCGGTGCGCAAATGGCGGCAGAACCGGGCGATCCCCCCCCGCCACTGGCCGGCGGTGCTCGCCGCCACCGGCCTGCCGCTCGCCGCCCTGGCCGGTACCGGCGAGGCGGAGCCGCAACCCGAAAGCAGGAGTCCCATGGCCGACGAAACCGATGCGGCGCCGCCGGGCGCCACCGCCGTGCTGGTGCTCGCCGACGGCGCCGCCTTCTGGGGCCGCGGCTTCGGGGCGCACACGGGCGCCGAGCCGCCGGTGGGCGAGGTGTGCTTCAACACCGCCATGACCGGCTACCAGGAGACGCTGACCGACCCCTCCTACGCCGGGCAGTTCATCACCTTCACCTTCCCCCACATCGGCAATGTCGGCGTCAACGCCGAGGACGTGGAGGCGGCCTCCATCGCCGCCCGCGGCCTCGTCGTGGCGCAGGACATCACCGAGCCCTCCAACTGGCGGGCCGCCGGCGGACTGGCGGACTGGCTCGCGGCCAGGGGGGTCGCGGGCATCGCCGGGGTCGACACGCGGGCGCTGACCCAGCGCATCCGCGACGGCGGCGCGCCCACGGGCGTGCTCGCCTTTCCCGCCGACGGGAAGTTCGACCTCGCCCAGCTCACGGCGCGGGCGCGCGCCTGGCCGGGGCTCGAAGGCATGGACCTCGCCCGCGAGGTCTCCTGCACCCAGGCCTACGAGTGGGAGGAGACGCGCTGGGCGTGGCCCGAGGGCTACGGCGCCCAGCGCGAGCCGCGCTTCCACGTCGTCGCGGTGGAC
>JAJXZO010000066.1 GCA_021780035.1 Pseudomonadota bacterium | reverse complement strand
GCTTCTTCACCGCAGCGCCCCGGTTGTTCACCGCGTCCATCAGCTCGTTGGACAGCCGGTCCTGCATCGTGTGCTCGCCGCGCTTGCGCGCCGCGTCGATGATCCAGCGGATCGCCAGCGCCTGGCGTCGCTCGGCACGAACCTCGACCGGCACCTGGTAGGTGGCGCCGCCGACGCGCCGGCTGCGCACCTCAACCGCCGGCTTCACGTTGTCCAGCGCCTCGTGGAACAGGCGCACCGGATCCGCCTGGCCGCCGCCGCGCCGGCGCATCACGTCGAGCGCACCATAGACGATGCCCTCCGCCGCGCTCTTCTTCCCGTCGTACATCAGCGCGTTCATGAAACGGCTGATCACGACGTCGCCGAACTTAGCGTCCGGAAGGATCTCGCGCTTGACCGCGCGGTGCCGCCTGCTCATCGCCCGCTCCTCACTTCGGCCGTTTGGCGCCGTACAGCGAGCGCCGCTGGCGCCGCTTGGCAATGCCCTGCGTATCCAGCACGCCGCGCAGGATGTGGTAGCGCACGCCCGGCAGGTCCTTTACGCGCCCGCCGCGGATCAGCACCACCGAGTGCTCCTGCAGGTTGTGCCCCTCGCCCGGGATGTAGCTCACCACCTCGTATCCGTTGGTGAGGCGGACCTTGGCGACCTTACGCAGCGCCGAGTTCGGCTTCTTCGGCGTCGTCGTGTAGACGCGGGTGCAGACGCCGCGCTTCTGCGGGCAGCCCTGCAGCGCCGGCACCTTGTTGCGCTTCGCCGCCGGCTCGCGTCCCTTGGCAATCAGCTGGTTGATCGTCGGCATACGCCCCTGTCACTCCCGCGTCTCTAAATCGCTTCCACGCATTCCTGTTGCCGTTCGCCCCTGACGCCGCCGCCGAGTCACCCGAAGCACTGCGCCCGCTCGGGTTCACACCCGGCGGGTGAGGCATGCAGGCGGCCTAGGCTTCCCCGAAGGAAGGCGGCGCCGCGAGCGGTGGGGCCATCACGAAACGACGGCCGCGCCCTGGACGGGGACGGCCGAGGGCGGCGAGGTAGCCTACCCCCCCGGCCGCGTCAAGCGTGAAAGCCAGAAAAGAGAAAGGCCGGCGATGCTCCCACCGCCGGCCTTCCATGCAGGGCCTCGAAAGCTACCCTATTCGGCGGCGACATCCTGCCCGAGTGCCGGCGCCGGGCGGTCCCGGCCGAGGCCGGTGCCGGTGCCGGTGCCCGAGGCGATCGAGCGCAGCTTGTTCATCACGCTGCCCGTGCCGGCCGGGATCAGGCGGCCGACGATGACGTTCTCCTTGAGGCCAGAGAGCCCGTCCGTCTTGCCCGCGGTCGCCGCCTCCGTCAGCACCCGCGTCGTCTCCTGGAAGGAGGCGGCGGAGATGAAGGAGGAGGTCTGCAGGCTCGCCTTGGTGATGCCTTGCAGCACCGGCATAGCGGTGGCCGGCCGCTCACCATCCGCGGTACGTTTCTCGTTCTCCGCCTCGAACTCCAGCCGGTCGACCTGCTCACCAGAAAGGTAGGTGGTGTCACCCGGATCGAGGATCTCCACCTTCTGCAGCATCTGGCGGACGATCACCTCAATGTGCTTGTCGTTGATCTTCACGCCCTGCAGCCGGTAGACGTCCTGGATCTCGTTGACGAGATAGTCGGACAGCGCCTCGACCCCGAGCACCTTGAGGATGTCGTGCGGCACGCGCGGCCCATCGACCAGTGGGTCGCCGCGGCGGACGAAATCGCCCTCCTGCACCGAAACGTGCTTGCCCTTGGGGATTAGGTACTCCGTCTCCTCCCCGATCTCGTCGTTCTTCACGATGACGCGACGCTTGGCCTTGTAGTCGCGGCCGAACTCCACCCGCCCGTCGGTCTCGGCGATGATCGCGTGGTCCTTCGGACGCCGCGCCTCGAACAGCTCGGCCACGCGCGGCAGACCGCCGGTGATGTCGCGCGTCTTACCGCCCTCGCGCGGGATGCGCGCCAGCACGTCGCCCGCCGCCACCTCCGCCCCGTTCTCAACCGAAAGAATTGAGTCCGGTGACAGGAAGTAGCGCGCGTCGCCGCCCGTCACCAGCTTGACGACCTCGCCCTTCGGCCCCTTGAGCTGCAGCCGCGGCCTGAGGTCGGCGCCGCGGGCGCTGGACTTGTAGTCGACCACCACCTTGGAGGTGAGGCCGGTCACCTCGTCCACCCGCTCCACCAGCGTCAGGCCCTCGATGAGGTCGAGGTATTCGACGCGGCCGGCGCGTTCGGTGATGATCGGCAACGTGTATGGGTCCCACTCGGCGAGCTTGGTGCCACGCATGACCTTCGCCCCCTCCTGCGTGAGCAGCCTCGCGCCGTAAGGCACGCGGAAGCGCGCGCGCTCCCGCCCGTTGGCGTCCGACAGCACGATCTCGCAGTTGCGGCTCATCACGATCGGCACGCCCTGGCTGTTGGTCACCAGGGTCACGTTGTTAAGCCTGACGGAGCCATCGTGGCTCGCCTCGACATTGGACTGCTCGGCGCCACGCTGCGCGGCACCGCCGATATGGAAGGTGCGCATGGTGAGCTGCGTGCCCGGCTCGCCGATCGACTGCGCGGCGATGACGCCCACCGCCTCGCCGACATTGACCGGCGTGCCGCGGGCAAGGTCGCGCCCGTAGCACTTGCCGCAGACGCCAACGCGCGCGTCGCAGGTCAGCACCGAGCGGATCTTCACGCTCTCGACGCCAGCCTTCTCGATCGCCTCGGACGACTCCTCCTCAATCAGCGAGCCAGCAGGCGCCAGCACCGCGCCGGAGGCGGGATCGACTACATCCTCCGCCGCGGTGCGGCCAAGGATGCGCTCGGACAGCGGGGCGACGACGTCGCCGCCATCCATCACCGCGCGCACCGTGAGCCCGCGCTCCGTGCCGCAATCCTGCTCGACGATGATGCAGTCCTGTGCCACGTCCACCAGGCGGCGGGTAAGGTAGCCGGAGTTCGCCGTCTTCAACGCCGTGTCCGCGAGGCCCTTGCGCGCGCCGTGGGTGGAATTGAAGTACTCGAGGACGGTCAGCCCCTCCTTGAAGTTGGCAATGATCGGCTGCTCGATGATCTCTCCCGAGGGCTTGGCCATCAGGCCGCGCATGCCCGCGAGCTGACGCATCTGCGCCGGCGAGCCGCGCGCGCCGGAGTGGCTCATCATCCACACCGCGTTGGCCGGACGGCCGATCTCCTGCTTGCGGATTTCCTTCATCATCGCTTCGGCGACCTCGTCGGTGCAGCGCGACCAGGCGTCGACCACCTTGTTGTAGCGCTCGCCCGCGGTGATCAGGCCGTCCTGGTACTGCTGCTCGAACTCCTTCACCTCGGCCTGCGTCTTGCGGATCATCTCCTGCTTGCTGGCCGGAATGATGAGGTCGTCCTTGCCGAACGAAAGACCCGCCTTGGCCGCCTGGCCGAAGCCAAGGCCCATCAGCCTGTCGGCGAAGATCACGCACTCCTTCTGCCCGCAATGGCGGTAGACCGCGTCGATCACGTCGGAGACGTTCTTCTTGGTGAGCTGGCGGTTGACCAGCGCGAACGGAACCGCGGGG
>JAJXZO010000216.1 GCA_021780035.1 Pseudomonadota bacterium | reverse complement strand
TTCTGCGCCGCCGGGCTGAGGCGGCCGACGAACAGCGTCATGCGCATGTGCACGCTGCGCTGCAGCGCGATCACCGCGCCGAGGCTGACCAGCCAGAGGAACAGCATCTCCGCCAGTTCGTCGGTCCAGAACAGCGGGTGGTCGAATACGTAGCGGAACGCCACGCCCGTGAACAGCAGCACGACCTCGGCGATGACGAGCGCCGCCGCCGCCAGTTCGGTGAGCCGTTCAAGGAGCCGGTCGAAACGGGCGAGCGCGGCGCCTGAAGGCGCCGCGCCGGCCTCCGTCAACCCAGCTGACCGGTGTACTTCTCCAGTGCCGACCACAGTTTCGCTCCGAGTTTTTCTTGCCAGGTCTTGTAGAATCCAGCGTTCGCCAGCTTTTGCTGGAAAGCCGGCAGCGCCGGCGAATTGAACGTCATGCCCTGCTGCTTCAGCGTTTCGCCGAGCGAGGCGTCCAGCTTCTCGTTCGCCTCGCGTTCCTTCAGCGCCTCGGCGTCGAATGCCGCGGCGACGACCTTCTGCACGTCGGCGGGCAAGCCGGTCCAGAAGCCCTTGTTTGCCACCAGCCAGAAGCCCACCCACATGTGGTTGGTGAGGGAGCAGTATTTCTGCACCTGGTAGAACTTGTGGGATTCGATGTTGCCGAGCGGGTTCTCCTGCCCGTCCACCACGTGCGTCTGCAACGCGGTGTAGAGTTCGGCGACGTTGATGGAGACCGGCGATGCGCCGAGGGCCTTGAACATCGCCAGCGAAATCGGGCTCGGCGGCACGCGGATCTTGAAGCCGTCGAGGTCGGCCGCGGTCTGGATCGGCTTGGTGGAACTGGTGGTCTGCCGGAAGCCCTCGTCCCAGATGCGGGGCATGGGCACCAGCCCGGCCTTGTCGATGTCGGCGCGGACGAGGTCGCCCACCTTGCCGTCGAGCGCCTTCCACGCCATGTCCGCGTTCTTGAAGGCGAAGCCGATGTTGTCGATGGCGGCGGAGGGCACCAGCGTGGCGAGGATGTTGTCGCCGATCGACATCATCTGCATGGCGCCGGAGCGCACGTTCGCCAGCATGTGCGTATCGTCGCCAAGCTGGCTGTTCGGGAAGACGAGAACGTTCACCTCGCCCTTGGTGGTGGCGCCGATCGCCTTGCCGGCCGCCGCCAGGCCGGCCGCGATCGGATGCGTGTTCGGAACATCGACGCCGACGCGGATGGTGAACTTCGCCGCCGCGTGCGCAGGGCGCGCCGCGAGCGCCGCGGTGGCGGCGGCTCCCAGAAGGAAATGCTTGCGGGTGATCATGGGACGCATCGACGTTCTCCTGTTGTTTTCCGCTCCTGCCGGCGGCGGAAGCCTCTCCGCCGCCGTCGCCGCTCCCGGCGCGATGTGCGGGTCGGCCGCGGTGTTAATTCTGTATTAGAAACGACAACACTGTCAATCATGCACCCGGCCGTCGAAGGAGAAGATTTTCTTTCGGCAGTCGTTTTCCCTCCCAGGGCAGTTATTTTGCCGACACTCGCTGGAATTGTCTTTTTCCGGCAGGCGTATTCTCCGGCGTGAACAATTCCGGCCGTCGTCTTCGCCTCCGGCGGCCGGGCGGACGCGGCGCCCGAAGGCGCCGTGCCGATTTCTCTCAGCCCAGCGGGCCGGTGTACTTCTCCAGCGCCGACCACAGCTTCGGTCCGAACTTCTCCTGCCAGGTCTTGTAGAAGCCGGACTTCGCCAGTTTCTCCTGGAAGGGCGGCAGCACGGGCGCGTTGAACACCAGGCCCTGCTTCTTCAGTTCCGCTTCCAGCGAGCCGTCGAGTTTTTCGTTCGCCGCGCGCTCCTTCGCCGCCTGCGCGTTGAACGCGTCCTCGACCACCTTCCGCACGTCGGCCGGCATGCCGGACCAGAAGCCCTTGTTGGCGAGCAGCCAGTAGCCCACCCACATGTGGTTGGTGAGGGAGCAGTACTTCTGCACCTGGTAGAACTTGGTGGTCTCGATGACCGAAAGCGGGTTCTCCTGCCCGTCCACCACGTGCGTCTGCAGCGCGGTGTAAAGCTCGGCCACGTTGATGGAGACCGGCGCGGCGCCGAGCGCCTTGAACAGGGCGAGCGAAATCGGGCTCGGCGGCACGCGGATCTTGAAGCCGTCGAAGTCGGCCGGAGTGACGATCGGCTTCGTCGAGGTGGTGGTCTGCCGGAAACCCTCGTCCCAGGCGCTGCGCATCGGCACCAGCCCGGCCTTGTCGATGTCGGCGCGGACAAGGTCGCCCACCTCGCCGTCGAGCGCCTTCCAAGCGGTGGCGGCGTTCTTGAAGGCGAAGCCGATGTTGTCGATGGCGGCGGAGGGCACCAGCGTGGCGAGGATGTTGTCGCCGATCGCCATCATCTGCATGGCGCCCGAGCGCACGTTCGCCAGCATGTGCGTATCGTCGCCAAGCTGGTTGTCGGGGAAGGTGAGGACGTTCACTTCCCCCTTCGTCGTCTTGTTGATCTCCCCGGCCGCCGCCTTCATGGCGAGCGCGATCGGGTGGTCGTGCGCGAGGTCGGTGCCCACGCGGATGGTGAACTTCGGTGCGGCCTCCACCCGGCGTGCCGCGAGCGCCGCGGTGGCGGCGGCTCCGAGAAGGAAGTGCTTACGCGTGATGGTCGGACTCATGGACGTTCTCCTTTTTTCAGTTCCCCTCCCGAAGGCGGAAGTCTAGGCGCCGCCTTCGTCTCCGCCGGCCCTTGCCCGGATGCGCGCCGCGATCCGCAGCACCCTTTCCGCCCGGGCAACGACCGGTATGTCGATCATCCTGCCGTCGACGGAGGCCGAACCCCGGCCCTCGGCCTTGGCTTTTTCGAAGGCGGCGACGATGCGCTCCGCCTTCGCGATCTCCCCGGCGCCGTAGCCGAATCCCTCGTTCAGCAGCGGCACCATCTGCGGGTGGATGCAGGAGGCGCCGGCGAAGCCGAGACGGCGCGAGCGCCGGATCGCCTCGCGCGAGCCCTCGATGTCCTGGTAGTTGGCGATCGAGCCCACCATGCCGAGCGGCAGGATGCCGGCGGCGCGGGCGGCGAACACCACCTGCTGAGAGGGGCCGAACAGCACTTCGGGAACCGGCTCGGAATGGGTGGCGAGGGTGATGTCCTCGCCGCCGATGGAAAGCGCCACCACGCGCGGATGCGCCTCCGCGATCTCGCGCAGCCGCCAGAACGCCTCGGCGGTTTCCACCAGCAGCGCGAAATGAATCTGTCCCGCCGGCAGGCCGCGCTCGGCTTCCAGTTCGTCCACCATCTCGGCGAGCAGGCGCACGTGGCTGGCGCTGTCCACCTTGGGCAGCACCAGGCCACATACCTCTGGCAGCACGGCGGCTTCGATATCGGGCACCGCGAGCCGCAGAGGCTGGTTGATGCGCACCATCACGTCGGACGTGCCCTTCGCGCACTGGCGCACCGCGTCCGCCAGCAGGGCGCGGGCCGCGGCCTTGTCGGCCGGCGCGATGCTGTCCTCGAGATCGAGAACGATGGCGTCGGCGCCGCGCGTGTGCGCCTTGGCGACGAACCTCTCCACGTTCACCGGAAGGATCAGCTTCGAGCGCCAGAGCGGCAGATCCTCTTCCCGGTGCAACGGCATGGCGCGGTTCCCCTAGATGCAGTGCGCGGCACGCAGTTCGGCGATGCGCGCCGGCGCGTAGCCGATGGCGGCGTAGATCTCGTCGTTGTGCTGGCCGATGGCCGGCGCCTCGGTGCGGATCGCCCCCGGCGTCGCGGAAAGCCGCGGCACCACGTCGTGCGTTTCCACCTCGCCAAGCTCGCTGTCGGGCGTGCGCACGAGAACGCCGCGCTCCACCACGTGCGGGTCCTCGACCAGTTGCGGGATGTCGTAGACCGGCCCGGCGGTGACGCCGAGGTTCTCGAAGAAGGAAACGCACTCGGCGAGCGCGCGCCTGCCGATCCACTCGCCGACGATGCGGTCCACCTCGATGCGGTTGGCCACGCGCTCGCTGTTGTTGCGGAAGCCTTCCTTCGCGATCAGGTCCTCGCGGCCGATGGCGCGGAACAGCCGTTCGGCCATGCTTTGTGTCGATGCGGAAATGGCAAGCCAGCCGCCGTCGGCGGTGGCATAGACGTTGCGCGGCGAGGTCATCTCCGAGCTGCTGCCCACGCGCTTCTTGGTCTTGCCGGTAAGGCGCCAGGCCAGAGCCTCCGGCCCCAGCACGGAGACCATCGGCTCCAGCAGGCTGACGTCCACCACCTGACCTTTGCCTCCTCGCACCTCCACCTCGCGCACGGCGGCGAGCGTGGCCATGGCGCCGGAAAGCCCGGCGATCATGTCGGCCAGCGCCAGCGGCGGAAGCACCGGCTCGCGGTCGGCGAAGCCGTTGCGCGCGGCGAAGCCCGACATCGCCTCCACCAGCGAGCCAAAGCCCGGCCGCTGCGCATAGGGGCCGGTCTGCCCGAAGCCGGAAATGCGGGTGAGCACCAGCTTCGGGTTCACCGCGTGCAACTGTTCCGGGCCGACGCCGAGCTGTTCGAGGTAGCCGTGGCGGAAGCTTTCCACCATCACGTCGAAATGCGCCGCGAGGTCGCGGATGATGCCGGGCGCCTCCGGTGCCTTCAGGTTCAGCGTGATGCTTTTCTTGTTGCGGCAATACACCTTCCAGTGCGCCGAGACGCCGGCCGCGCGCCAGTCGCGCAGCGTGTCGCCGCGGCCGGGCACCTCCACCTTCACCACCTCGGCGCCGAAATCGGCGAGTTGCAGGCTCAGCATGTTGCCGGCCATCAGGCGGGAGAAGTCGAGCACGCGCATGCCGGAGAGCGGTCCGGCGGCGGTGGGGTCGAAGGGTTTCCGCTGAAGCGCCATGGTCCGTTCCCATCGCCGGCCCGACCGTCTCGGGGCATGCGCCGGCGTTCTCGTGATTGACCCGGACGTGGCGTCGCGCGGCGACCGGAAAGGGACGAATTACTGCCCTTTCTCGCGATCATAGGCGTGTCGTCGCGCGCCTCGCAACCCCTCCGCCGGGTGCGATGCTTGACAGGCGGCGGCCAGCGGGCGGTGATGGAGCGGCATGCCGGGGCGGAAGCTGCCCGCGTCCGCCGCGGCGGCGTGGAGGAAAGCCATGAAGATCGTATCGGTGCGCCCGCACATCCTGAAGGCGGCGCTGTCGCAGCCGTTCGCCTATTCCCGCGCCTGGTACGACACCAGGATGGCGATGCTGGTGGAGATCGCCACCGACGAAGGGCTGACCGGCTGGGGCGAATGCTACGGCCCGGCGACGATGACCGGTCCGGTGGTGGCGGCGCTCGCGCCGAGGCTGATCGGCCAGGACCCGCTCTGCACCGACCGCATCTGGCGCGAAACCTACGCGGCGCTGCGCGACCACGGGCAGAAGGGCCTCTTGATCGAGGCGCTGAGCGGCATCGACATCGCGCTGTGGGACATCAAGGGCAAACACTTCGGCGTGCCCTGCCACCGGCTGCTCGGCGGCGGCGTGCGCGGGCGCGTGCAGGCCTACGCCACCGGCCTCTACCGCCGCCAGAGCGGCGACCCGATGAAGTACCTGGTGGAGGAGGCGGTCGGCTACGTGGCCGAGGGCTTCTCCGCGGTGAAGCTGAAAGTGGGCTTCGGCATCGAGGAGGACGCGCGCCTCACCCAGGCCGTGCGCGAGGCGATCGGCCCCGGCATCGGCCTGATGGTCGATGCCAATCACGCCTACGACGCCACCGCCGCCATCCGCCTCGGCCGGCTGATCGAGCCCTTCGACATCGGCTGGTTCGAGGAGCCGGTGCCGCCCGAGGACATCGCCGGCCACCTCGCGGTGAAGGCGGCGATCGGCATCCCGCTCGCCGGCGGCGAGTGCGAGTTCACCCGCTACGGTTTCCGCGAACTGCTCGCCACCCGCGCGCTCGACATCATCCAGCCGGACACCTGCGCGGCTGGCGGTCTTTCCGAATGCAAGAAGATCGCCGACATGGCCGAGGCGCACACGATCCGCTACAACCCGCACGTGTGGGGCACGGGGGTGGCGCTCGCCGCTTCGCTGCAACTGCTGGCGGCGCTGCAGCCGCACACGCCGCCCTCGCTCGTGCCGCTCGAGCCGATGCTGGAGTTCGACCGCACCGAGCACCCGATCCGCCAGGCGATCCTGGCCGAGCCGATCGAGCACGAGAAGGGCTTCGTGCGCATCCCCGACGGCCCGGGCCTCGGCATCGCCATCGACCAGGGCGCGCTCGCCCGCTTCACGGTGCAGTGAAGCGGTAGGTGGATTGCGGAAAGACGGGAAAGGGCGAAAGATACGGGAAGAACTGGAATAGTAATGTATTAGGGAGAGTACATAATGACCATCTCACGCCGCCGCGTGCTCGCGGGATCGGCCGCCGTCTTGGCTACGCCGATGCTCGCCTCTCGCGCACAGGCCGCCGAGCCGATCCGCTTCGGCTGGCTCACCGCGCTGACCGGCGCCAACTCCGCCCCTGGCATCGGCTTCAACCGCGGCGTGCAGTACGCCGCCGAGAAGATCAACGCCGCCGGTGGCATCAGAGGGCGCAAGATCGAGGTGGTCACCCGCGACACCCAGGGCGACCCGGCGAAGGCGGTGAACGCGGCGGTGGAGATGGCGTCGAGCCTCAAGGTGCACGCCACCTTCGGTCCCACCAACTCGGGCGAATCGCTGGCGACGACGCCCATTCTCGCGCGCTTCAAGGTCCCGAGCCTGCAGGTGGTGCAGCTCGACAGCCTGATCGATCCGGTGAAATACCCGAACGCATTCCGCTTCGCCCCCAACAACACGCAGTGGGACGACGCCAACCGCCACTACATCCTGGACATCCTGAAGGCGAAAAAGGTGGCGGTGCTGGGAGACAACACCGGCTACGGCACCACCGCCACCGCCGCTTCGGTGGCCGGCTTCAAGAAGGCCGGCGCCGACGTGGTCTACACGGCGGTGGTGGACGCCAATGCCCAGGACGTCACCCCGAACCTGCTCCGCGCGCGCGAGGCGGGCGCCGAGGCGATCGCCGTGTGGTCGGATTCCACCGGGCTCGACGCGCGGCTGATGAACACGCGCGGGCGGCTGGGCTGGAAAGTGCCGTTCTCCGGCCACCCGTCGATGGGCTCGGGCGACGTGCGGAGGCTGCTGGAGAAGCCGGAATACTGGGACGAGGTGTACCTGATCGGCTACCGCTCGTGCAGCTACGACAAATCCGGCCGGCTGCCGGCGCGCACGGAGGCCTTCATCAAGGAGGTGCACGGCAAAGTAAAGCTTTCCGACACCGTGCTCTACTGGGTGCTATCGGCCGTCGACGCCGTGCATCTGGTGGCGGAAGCGGTGGACAAGACCGGGTCTAGCGACGAGGAGGCCATCATCGGGTACTGGAACAAGCTTTCCGGTTGGCCCGGCCTGTATGGCGACTACACGTTCACGACCGAGCGGCACAACGGCTATCCCACCAGTGAGGTTGTGATGTCGCTCGCCAACTCGGAGCGCGATGGAGCCTTTACGCTGGCCCCCGGTTACCGTTAACCTCCCTCCTGCACCCGGCCGCTTTCCCCTGCGGCGCAGAAGCGCCGCAGGGGCGCGGGTCGCGCACGAAGCAAGAACAAACCAGGAGGAGTGCGTCATGAAGCTCACACGTCGTAGCGTGCTTGCCGGCACCACCGCGGCCGCAGCCCTGCCGCTGGTGGCGGTGCGAAGCGCTAGCGCCGCCGCCGAGCCGATCCGTTTCGGTTGGCTCACCGCGCTGACCGGCGCCAACTCCGCCCCCGGCATCGGCTTCAACCGCGGCGTCGTCTATGCCGTGGACAAGATCAACGCCGCGGGCGGCGTCCATGGCCGCAAGATCGAGATCATCACCCGCGACAGCCAGGGCGACCCGGCGAAGGCGGTGAACGCCGCCGTGGACCTCGCGTCCAACGCCAAGGTGCACGCGGTGTTCGGGCCGGTGAACTCGGGCGAATCGCTTGCCACCACGCCCATCTTCACCCGCTTCAAGATCCCGAGCCTCGGCATCTGCGTGGTCGATTCGCTGATCAACCCGACGAAGTTCCCGAACGCCTTCCGGCTCTCGCCCGACAGCTCGCAGTGGGACGACGCCAACCGCCACTACATCATGGACATCCTGAAGGCGAAAAAGGTGGCGGTGCTGGGCGACAACACCGGCTACGGCACCACCGCCACGGCCACTTCGACCGCCGCCTTCAAGAAGGCCGGCGCCAACGTGGTCTACAGCGCGGTGATCGACGCCAACGCCCAGGACGTCTCGCCCGACCTGATCCACGCACGCGATGCGGGAGCGGAGGCGATCGCCGTGTGGTCCGATTCCACCGGGCTCGATGCGCGGCTGATGAACGCGCGCGGGCGCCTCGGCTGGGACGTGTCGATGTCGGGGCATCCGGCGCTCGGCTCGGGCGACGTGCGCCACCTGCTGGAGAAGCCGGAATACTGGAACAAGGTCTACGTGGTCGGCTACCGCTCGTGCAGCTTCGACGCCGCCGGCAAGCTGCCGCCGAAGAGCGCCGCCTTCGTCAAGGAAGTGGCGGGCAAGGTGAAGCTCGACGATACGCTGCTGTGGTGGGTGATGGCCGCGGTCGATGCCGTGACCCTCGTCGCCGAGGCGGTGGGCAAGACCGGATCGAGCGACCCGGCGCCGATCATCGGCTACTGGAACAAGCTTGCCAAATGGGAAGGGCTGTACGGCAACTACCATTTCACGCCGGAGGAGCACAACGGCTACCCGACGGACGAGATCGTGATGTCGGCGGCCAATTCCAGCCACGACGGGGCGATGAACATCGCGCCCGGCTACGCCTGATGGTCGAATCCATCCTTTCCTACGGTCTCGCCATGGGCGCGGTGTACGCGCTCATGGCGGTGACCTACAACGTCATGTTCAGCACGTCGCGCGTGTTCAGCTTCACCGCCGGCGCGCTCGGCATGCTGGGAGGGGTGTTCGGGGCGCTGTTCATCGGCCGCCTCGGGCTGCCGTCGGGGGTGGGCTTCCTGCTCACCCTCGGCTGCTGCGCGCTGATCGGCGTCGTCACCGAGTTCGTCGCCGTGCGCCCGGTGCTGAAAAGCCTCGACCAGCACCTCTACGTGCTGTCCACCCTGGCGCTGACGCTGATGATCCAGCAGTTCACCGCCATCGAGTGGAGCACGGTGCCGCAGCCGTTCCCGCGCGTGCTGCCGTTCGACCTCTTCGTCCGCGAACGCTTCTGGATGCCGGTGCTCGCCTGCGCCGTCGTGGTGGGCGGCATGGAGTTCCTCTACCGCCACAGCATGGTGGGCCGCGCCTTCCTCGCCATCGCCGAGGACAATTTCGCCGCCCGCGCCCTTGGCCTGCCGGAGCGCGGGCTGCGCATCGGCAGCTACGCGCTGGCCGGAATGATCGGCGGGCTGGCGGGATTCACCAGCGGCGGCATCCTGCTCGCCTTCTTCGCCAACGTGCCGACGCTGAATTTCTACGGCTTCGTTCCGGTGGCCCTGGGCGGCATCGGCAACAACCGCGGCGCCGTGGTGGCTGGGCTCGCGCTCGGCCTGTTCCAGCAGGCGGCCAACTACCTGGTGGGAGGCGTGTTCGCCTCGGTGGCCATCTTCAGCGTCTTCATCGTGGCGCTGCTCGCCGCGCCGCAGGGATTGTTCGGTGCCGCGCCGGCGAGGCGGGTGTGATGGCCGCAGAAGAAACGATCGTCTCGGTAGCCGGGGGCACCGGCATCGGGCTTGTGCCGCTGCTGCGGCAGGTGGCGCCGTTCGCTGCGCTGTTCGGGCTGGCGGCGCTGCTGCCGCTCACCCACAACGCCTATTTCGGCCTCGTCATCGGTCGTGCCGCCGTCTACTGGATTCTCGTTTCCGGCCTCAACCTGGTGGTGGGGTTCGCCGGCCAGCTTGCGCTGGGCTGGGTGGCGCTGCTTACCGTGGGCGCCTACACCACCAGCGTTCTCGCCGCCGGCACGGCGCTGCCGGCGATCTCGCCTTTCCTCGCTCTCGGTGCGGCGGCGGCCGTGGGTGCCGTCGCGGGAGTGGTGGTCGGCCTGCCGGCGCTCCGGCTGCGCACCTTCTACTTCGCCATGTCCACCTTCGGCTTCGCCACCATCGTCACGCAGATCGCGCTCGCATGGCGGAGCGTGACGGGCGGCGGCATCGGCGTCATCGGCCCGGTGTTCGGAGGCCCCTTCGGTTCCACGTGGGGATTCTACTATTTCTGCCTGGGCGGCGCGGTGCTTGCCACCTGGCTCAGCGGCAACGTGGCGCGAAGCCGCTTCGGCCGCGGCCTGCTCGCCATCCGCGACGCCGAGGTGGCGGCCGAGGCCAGCGGCGTGTTCAAGCCCGGCCTGCTGGTGCTGGTGTTCCTGTTCGCCGGCGCCACCGCCGGCGTCTCCGGCGGGCTGTTCGCCTCGCTGCAGACCTACATCACGCCCGACGCCTTTACTTTCGATCTTTCGCTGCTGTTCTTCATCGCCATCCTCATCGGCGGCCGCGGCTCCATCCTCGGGCCGCTGCTCAGCACCGTTCTGCTCACCCTGCTGCCCGAAGTGGCAGCGCCGCTGGTGGCGTGGTCCACGTTCCTCTACGCCGCGCTGCTGCTCGTCATCGTCCTTGCCGTGCCGGGCGGCATCGCCAACCTGCTCGATTTCGCCAGCCGCAAGCCGCTGGAGACCGGGCGCATCATCCGCCCCGACGTCTCGGCGCTGCCGGTGCTGCTCTCCGGGCACGCGGCGGAACGGCAACTGTCCTTCGAGGGAGTGACGCTCGCCTTCGGCGGCGTGCGCGCCATCGACGGCCTCAGCTTCACGGTGGAACCGGCGGCGGTGCACGGGCTGATCGGCCCGAACGGCTCGGGCAAGACCACCGTGCTCAACGTCATCTCCGGCTACTACCGGCCGGGCGAGGGCAGCGTGCGCCTGGGCGAGCGGGAACTGGCGCCGGGAGCGGCGCACAGCCGCGCCGCGGCGGGCGTGGGGCGCACCTTCCAGACGCCGCGCATCGTCGGCGAGGCCTCGGTGCTCGCCAACGTCATGATCGGCGGCACCACGCGCGGCCGCGGCACCTTTCTGGAAGCGGTGTTCTCTCTGCCGCGCCACCGCCGCGAGGAGGCGGCGCTGCGCGAACGCGCGCTGCTGGCGCTGAAGGCCGTGGGGCTGGAACAGCTTGCCCAGGTGCGGGCGGACAGGCTGCAGCACAGCGAACTCCGCTTTCTCGAGATCGCCCGCGCGCTGATGCCGGAGCCCTCGCTGCTGCTGTTAGACGAGCCGGCGGCGGGGCTTGCGCCGGACGAAATCGCGCTCCTCGGCGGCCTCATCATCGCCATCAGCCGTGCCGGCGTGGCCGTGCTGCTGGTGGAGCACCACACCGATCTGGTGTTCGGTGTCTGCGAGAACATCACCGTCCTCAATCTCGGCCGCGAACTCACCCACGGCACTCCGGCCGAGATCGTGGCGCACCAGGATGTTATCGATGCCTATCTCGGAAGCTGAGCCGCTGCTGGTGGTGCGGGGGCTGGTGGCCGGCTACGGCAAGCTGCACGTGCTGGGCGGCATCGACCTCGTAGTGGGCAAGGCGGAACTCGTCGCCGTGCTCGGCCCGAACGGCGCCGGCAAGAGCACGCTGCTCGGCGCCATCGCCGGGCTGGTGCCGCGGCAGGCGGGCTCGGCGCACTTCGCGGGGCGCGACCTCGCCGGCATGGGGCCGAAGGACACAGTGCGGCTCGGCATCGGCCACGTCATCCAGGACCACCGGGTGTTCACGCGCCTCAGCGTGCACGAGAATCTGCTGCTCGCCGGCTACGATCTGCCGCGCACCGCGCACCGCGCGCGCATCGAGGAGATGTACGCGCTGTTTCCCGAGATCGCGGAGAAGCGCAACCAGCCGGCGAGCGCGCTGTCGGGCGGCCAGCAGCAGATGCTGGCGGTGGCGCAGGGGGTGGTGCGCAAGCCGGCGCTGTTGATGCTCGACGAGCCTTCCGCCGGGCTCTCGCCGGTGCTGGTGGATCGCGTGCTGGCGGTGGCCGCGGCGCTCCGGGCCGAAGGCTGCTCGGTCTTGCTGGTGGAGCAGGCGGTGCAGAAGGCGCTCGGGTGGGCCGACCGGGTGCTGGCGCTTGCCGGAGGGCGCATCGTGCTGGAGGCGGCGACCGGCGGGCCGGATCTCGCCCAGCGGCTGAAGAACGCCTATTTCGGCGGGTCGGAAGCCGCCGCCTGAACGGCGGCGAACCTCAATCAGCGGCGGCGGATGCGCCGAAGAGCCGGATGCGCACAGCCTCGCCGAAGGCTTCCAGCAGCCGGCGCGAAACTGGGTTGCGCGCCCAATCGTATTCCGGGTGCCATTGCAGGCCGATGGCGAGACCGGGCGCGTCCACCGCGCGCACCGCCTCGATGGTGCCGTCGGGCGCCGTCGCCTCCACCACGAGCCCGGGGGCGAGGCGGTCGATGCCCTCGTTGTGCAACGAGTTCACCGTCAGTTCGGTGGCGCCGGCGATGCGGTGCACCCAGCTTCCCGGCACGATGCTGACGCTGTGCGCCTTGGCGGTGCGCGCGTGCGCGTTCGCCACCACCGGCGTGGAGTGGTCGAAGCGCCCCGGCAGATCCTGCAGACGCTGGTGCAGCGTGCCGCCCATGGCGACGTTGAATTCCTGGAAGCCGCGGCAGATGGCGAGCAGCGGCACGCCGGCGGCCACCGCGGCACGGATCAGCGGCATGGTCACGCCGTCGCGGTCCGGGTCCTCGGGAATGCCTTCGGGGTGCGCCCGGCCGTGATAGAGCGTGGGCTGCACGTTGGAACGGCTGCCGGTGAGGATGATGGCATCCAGCCGCGCGATCAGCGTGGCAATGGCTGCGTGCTCGCCGTTCGCCGGGATCAACACCGGCACGCCACCCATCAGTTCGTCGACGGCGTGGACATAGGTGTCGGATGCGGCGTGGTTCGGCATGGCGAAGATGCCGAACGGCTTCTTGCAGCAGGAGATCCCGATCAACGGGCGCATGGCGGCGTTCATGAACAACTACAATGACAAGATCTCGCGGCGTCGCGCAAGGAAGTGTCTCGTGGCAGCCATGCACCGGACGCGCGCTGGCGGCGGGGCGGGGAGTGTCTAGCCGCCGCCGCCGTTGCCTGGTCCGGCGGTGTGGGGGACGAACACGAACAGATTCTGATCGAAGGTGCCGCCGGTCTCGACGTTGTAGAGCGTGACCGTGGTGGTCTGGCGCTGGGCGTTCACCACCGACCATTGCCGGAGCGCGAGAGGCGGGTCGGTGAACACCAGCGTCAGGCTGCCGTCCGAAGGCGAATGCGTGCGCACCAGCGTCACCTGCAACTGCCCGGGCAGGCGGGAAACCCGCGTTACCGTGACGTCGCCGGACAGCTTCAGGTGGTCACGGAGCAGCAGGCCGAGGGGGGTGGCGCTCAGCGGCAAGTTGGTGGTCTGGTGCAGCTCGCTGTCGTGGAAGATGAACAGCCCGTTCCCCGCCACCAGCAGCAGCGGACTCGGCGGATCGTACTGGAAGCGCAACCGCCCCGGCCGCTCGAGCCATGCCACCCCCTGGGTGACGCTGCCGTCCGGCGCCACCTGCATGAAGCGCGCCTTCAGCGTATGCAGCGTGTTCAGATACGCCTGCACGCGGGCGATGTCGGCCTCGTCCTGGGCGGAAAACGCCGCGGCACTCGCGGCGCGCGGCAGGGCGGGCAGCGGCAGGGCGGCGGCGAGCGCGAGCAGGGTGCGGCGGTGCATGGCGCTGATGTGGCGCAGGGGAAGCGGAAAAGCAAAGCCTTCCTGTCGATTGGCCGCGTTTTCAGGCGGCAGGCATGCGCCCGCAAGGAGGTCTTGAAATTTCTGTTACCAGTATAATGCGAGCGTAATGCCGGTATTTGCCGATTCCGGCAAGGAGGAGAGGATGGATATTTCGCAAGAACCGAAAACAGAGCCGAATAAGGCGCCGCGCCGGGCATGCATGACGTCTTGGCGCATGCGGGCGGCGCTGCCGATCGCTGTTGGCCTGCTGTTGCTGGTGGTGCCGCCACCGGCAGGGCTTTCGCCCCACGCATGGCATTTCTTCGCCATCTTCGCCGCCGTCATCGCAGGTTGCGTGACCGAACCGATCCCCTCGGCGGCCATCGGTGTCATCGGCGTCGCGCTCGCCGCCGCCCTCGCGCCGTGGACGCTGTTTTCGT
>JAJXZO010000001.1 GCA_021780035.1 Pseudomonadota bacterium | reverse complement strand
GGATGGCGTTCTCGCCGCGGCGGGTGGGCGCGCTCTTCCAGCGCGCGTACGGATCGAACAGCGTGCGCGGAAAGACGAGTTCGTGGATGATGTCCGGCTCGTGCAGCACCAGCGCGGTCATGCCATGGGTGCGAATGAAGGCGAGCGCCTTCTGTACCTCGCCTCGCTGCCACATCCTGCGCCCATGCATCTCGAAGCCGCGAAAGCGAAAGGCCATCGGCTGGAGTTCCTTGGGTGCGCTATTTCACCGCGCCGGCCGTGAGGCCCTGCAGCAGGAAGCGGTTGAGGGTGAAGGCGGCGATCAGCACGGGAAGAATGGTGAGTACGGCGCCGGCCGCCACTAGTCCCCAGACCAGTTCCTCCTCGGCGTTGATGTAGGAGAGCATGCCGACGGGGGCGGTAACGGCGTTGAAGTTGGTCAGCACCAGCGGCATCAGGAAGGCGTTCCACGTGTCGATGAAGCTGATGATGCCCACGGCCGCAAGCCCGGGCGCAGCTAGGGGGACGATGATGCGGAAGAATCCCTGCGCCGGCGTGCAGCCGTCGACAAACGAGGCTTCCAGAAGCGATTGCGGAATGGTGCGGATGAAGCCGCGCATGATCCACACCACGAGCGGCAGACACGCGGCGGTTTCGAACAGGATCAGCGTCGTCAGCCTGTCCATCATGCCAAGCCAGCGCACCGCCACGAATACCGGTATGAGCGTGGTGATGGGCGGGAAAGTGCGAGGCAGGAGGATGAAGAAGAAGGCGGTACCCGAGAGGCGGAACGGAATGGTAGCCATGACATAGGCCATCATCGAGCCGAGAGTCACGGTGAGCAGAGTGGTGGCGACGGCGACGGTGATGCTGTTCGCATAGTAGCGCGGGAAGCTGTTGCCGGAGAGCAGCATCTTGAAGTGGTCGAGCACGGGATGGAACAAGAACGCGGGCGGCTGGTCGAGCAGCGTCGCGTCGGGCTTCAGCGACGTCAGCAGCATGTAGTAGAGCGGGAACAGCGTGCCAACCAGCAGCGCGGCGATGGCGAAGGCGAGGCCCAGACGCGAGAACGGGGTGCGGCGGCGGAGGCTCATGCGGCGCGCGGCCCGAACCGCAGGGAGATGCTGTAGAGGGCAACGAGAATGCCGACGCTGACCACGATCATCGCTCCCGTGTAGCCCATGTTGAAGAATAGGAACGCCGACTTGTAGATGTGCAGGCTCAACGTATCGGTGGCGTCTCCCGGGCCGCCGCCGGTCATCACGTAGGGCTCGGCAAACAGCTCGAAGGCACTCATGGCGCGCAGCACCGCCGCCACCAGCAGCGTGTCCGCGATTGCCGGCAGCAGCACGAGGCGGAGCGACTGCAGCGGCGTGGCGCCGTCCACCGCCGCCGCTTCCAGGGATTCTGCCGGCACCGCTTGCAGGGCGGCGAGACAAAGGAGGAACATGAACGGCGTCCAGTGCCAGACGTCGGCCAGCAGCACCGAGCCCATGACAATGGCCGGATTGGTGAGCCATCCCACCGGGCCGAGCCCGGCGAGCGACAGGAGCCAGTTGAGCGGGCCCACCGTGTTGTCGAACAGGATGAACCAGATCATGCCCACGACGGCCGGCGTGATCACCATCGGTGCCAGAGCTAGCGTGCGCACGAGGCGCCGCGCGGGAAACCTCCGGTTCAGCAGCAGCGCAATGGCGAGGCCGAGCACCAGTTCGATGGTGGTGGCCGCCGCCGAGAACAGCAACGTACGCACGACCGAGGTGAGGAAGCTGTGGTCGTGCAGCAGGGTGGCATAGTTGGCGACGCCGTCGAAGACCGGAGGGCGGCCCGATTGCAGGTTCCACTTGGTGAAACTCATGCCGAGCGTGAACACGGCTGGCACGATGCGCACGACGAACAGATAGAGGAACCCGGGAACGAACAGCAGCAGCAGCGCGTGCCGCCGCTGCCGTGCAAGCGCGCTCATGATGCCCGCGCCGCGAGGCGGCGGGTGAGGTCGCCGTGCAGGGCCCGCAGGCGGTCTGGGCTGAGCAGCGTGTATACCCGGTGCGGATGGTCGGTTTCGCCCGCGAAGCGGGCCCACTCGTCCGCGGTCGCCGCCAGCAGCTCGAGCGCCCCGCGGAGCAGCGTTTCCGCCTCCGCACGGAAGGCTCCCGGCTCGCCTTCGAGCAGTACCCGGGCGAGGATCAGCGCCGTGGCGGCATCGCGAAACGCACGCGTATAACGAAGGAACACGTCGACGCGGGCTTCGATATCCTTGTGCGCGGAGGCTTTCAGTCCGGGCGGGCGGCACGCCGCGAGCGGCAGCAGCGCGGCGACGCGGGCCAATGCCTCGTCCTTCTCGGCGATCACCCGCCGCGCCACCGCCTCGGTCGAGGCCAGGGCGCCGGTCTTGGCGGGATCCCAGTCTTGCAGGCTGTTCTTCTCCTCGGCGAGCCAGAATGCGTGCTCCAGGCTGACCGGATAGTTGGTGGAGTCGGTGAACACGCAGTCCTGCGCGAAGCAGACGCGGCGCGTGATCTCCCAGCTTTCGCCGAACAGCGCCTCCGCCCAGGCAACGGCAGGGGCGGGGTCGGCGCCCGCCTCCAGCATCTCCTCATCCCTGAGCCAGCCCTCCCAGACGCGCGCGCGGTCGATGGCGCCGTCGCGGGCGAGTGCGGCGCCCGCGCGCAGGTTCACCTGGTTCGGGGTGGAGAAGGCGCTGTGGCCGTCGAGGCTTTCCCAATCGGTGCGCAGGATCACGCCGCTCGCGCCGGCCGCCTCGGCCGCCCGGAAACGGCGGGCCAGATCATCGAACATGACGGCGGGCGCGATGCCCCAGCCAAAATACTGCCCCATGCAGTCGTATTCGATCCACTGCCGGTGCGGCCCGACCGCGCCGAGGCGCGGGTTGTCCGGAAACGTCGGGTAGTAGTCGTGCGGGGTGTTCTTCAGGCTGATGATGACGTCGGGCGGCAGGCGTTCGATGGCGGCGGCGAGTTCGGCGTGGGCGGTGCGGTCGAAGACGAAGTCGCGCACCGCGAGCTGCTTGCCGGCGGCGCGGATCGGCTCATACAGCGCACCTAGCAGGCGTCCGTACCACTGCGGGCGGCTCGTCTCGCGGCAGCGTGGGCAGGAGCAACGGCTGGCGGCGGCTGACAGCCGGCTCTCGCCGGTGCCGGGAGCGGTGACGATGCCGGCGAGACCCGGAAGATCCTGGAACAGCTCGGCGTATTTGGCGGCGAGGAATTCCCACCAGAACGGCTCGTTCGGGCAGAGCGCGCCTTCCTTCACCAGTTCCGGGTGCAGTTCCAGCGCCACGTCCGGGAAGGAAAGCTCCTTGTTCTCCAGCCACAACCCTGTGCCCTGGCGGGCGGCGAGGTCGTTGAGGCGGCGAAGGTAGTCCCGCCGCTGGTAGGGGCCGCTGCGGCGGGTGGGCGTGTCGCGGTAGAGGCGGCGGAAGATCTGCTGGTAGCGCTCGAAGATGCTGGCGCAGCCGGCGGAGGCGCCGAACAGCCAGCCCGGATACACCACCTGGTCGACGATGTCGTTCCGGTGCAGCACGAGGGCCGTCATGTCGTGGGCACGGATGAAGTCGAGCGCCCGGCGCGCCCATGCCATGTCCCAGGCATAGGCGCTGTGCAATTCCAGGGCGCGGTGCGCGAAGCGGCTCATGCATGCAACGGCGCGACGATCTTCTCCACTTTGTCCTGCATCTCCGCGAGTTTCGCGGTCATCGGCGCGCCGACCAGGATTTCCGACAGCGGGCCGGTGATGGCATCGACGATCTCCGATGCTTTCAGGATGGAAGGATAGGGGAGGATGTCGAAGTCGGTGAGCGCGGTGACCTTGGAGGCGGCGAGCTTCAGCAGGTACTCGGTCACCGGCTGCTGCTTGACCTTGAGCTTCAGCGCCTCCATGCGGTCGGGCATGTAGCCGGGGAAGCGCCGCGCCATCTCGTCCATCGAGGCGGGCGCCAGCGCCGCCTCCAGCAGCTTGTAGGCCGCCTCCGGATGCTGCGAGCGGCTGTAGATGGAGATCACCGGCGGGCCCGAGCGCATGCCGCTCACCGCGCCCTTCGGATTGCCGGGATCGGAGGGGAAGAAGGCGAAGCCCACCATGTCGAGGCTGACGGGCGTGCCCTTGCGGGTCATCGTCAGCACCTCGCGGTCGAAATATTCTCCGATCATTGCGGCCTGCCCGTCGCCGAACAGGGTCACGCCCTCGCCGCTGGAAAGATTGATGTGGCTTGGCGGCAGATAGGGCAGCAGCGCCACCATGGTCTTCACCAGCGCGACGTTGGCGTCGGCGGTGAGCCCCACCTTCCGCGTCTTCGGGTCGTAGATGGAGACGCCGAAGGCCGCGACCAGGTTCTCGTAGGTGTGCCAGAGGAAGGTGCCGCGCTTGTCGCACAGGATGGTGCCGTAGAAGTCGCGGTCGAGAGGTTTGCCGGCCAGCATCGCGCCGCGCTTGCGGGTGAAGAAGGCGGCGACGTCCTGGTGGTGGGCGTAAGTGGCAGGAGGGCTGAGCGGGTAGCCGAAGCGCCTCTCGAAGGCGGATTTCTCGGCGGCATTCTCGAACAGGTCGCGGCGATACACATAGGCCTGCTCGCTGGTGGCGCAGGTGAGACCCCAGATCTTGTCGCCGTCTGTCACGGCATGGCGGGCCGCCGGCGTGAACTGATCCCAGGCAAGAAGGCTGGGTTCGCCGATCGATTTGATCAGCGGGGCGATGTCCTTGATGATGCCGCCATAGGCCCACTGGGCCATGCGCTGCACGCCGCCGGTGTAGATGAGATCCCAGGTGTTGGCGCCGCCCACGTAGTCGATCACCACCTTGCTCTGGATCTCGTCTGTGGTGACGTTGCGAATGTCGAGCGTGACACCCCAGGACTTGGCGATTTCCCCCATCCGCTGCTGCATCGCGATCTGGTGTGAGTTGCGCTCGGTGAGGAAACGGACCGTGGCACCGCGGTATTTTTCGGCGGCGGGCGGCGTGGCCGCCTGGGCGAGAGCCGGGACTGCGGCGAGCCCGGCCATGCCGGCGAGAGCGGTTCTGCGTGTGAGCATCGGCGTTCTCCCTCAGGTTGTGATTGACGCCAGCTTGCGGGCGGCCGATGCTATTCGTCTATGGCGAAATCGCACGTCATGCATAATCGGATTCTATGGAGGCGCGGTCGATGATCCGGCTCCGCCAGCTCGAGGTGTTCCGCGCCGTCATGGCGCACGGCACCGTCACCGCCGCGGCCGCGGCGCTGCGGATGTCGCAGCCGGCGGCGACTTCCGCCATCCGCGGCCTGGAGGCAACCCTCGGCCTCGCGCTGTTCCAGCGCGAACACGGCCGGCTGGCGCCCACGCCGGAAGCCGAGGCGCTGTTCCGGGAGGTGGACCGCATCTTCCATACCGTGGGCGTGGTGGAGAGATACGCCCACGATCTGCGCGAGGCACGCTCGGGCGTGTTGACGCTGGCCTGCACGCCCTCGCTCGGCAGCTCGCTGCTGGCGGAGAGCCTGGCCCGCTTCCGTGCCCGCCATCCGCTGGTGCAAGTCTTGCTGCAGATCAGCACCACGCGCGAGATCATCGAGCTTGCGCACCGCCGGCAGATCGACTTTGGAGTGGTTTATACGCCGGCCGACGAGACCGGCCTGCTGGTGGAACCGCTCTGCGCCGCCGAACTCGTCTGCGCGGTCCGTGCCGACCACCCTCTGGCAACGGCGACCGCGGTGCGGCCGGAGGAACTCGCGGGCGAACCGCTCATTCTCAACGTGCGCAACGAGCCGATGCTGGCGCAGATCGCAGAGGCGTTCCGGCCGCTGGAGGTACGCCGTTCCGTCGCCATCGCCACCAACCACACGGATACCGCCTGTTCCCTGGTGCTGGCCGGGGCGGGGGTGGCGCTGGTGGAACCGATGTCGGTGGCGCGGCTGTTCCCGGAGATCCGGCAGGTGCCGTTCCGGCCGCGCATCCCGCTCGTCGTGCGCATCGTCGCCTCACCGCACCCGATGTCGCGCATCGCCCGCCACTTTGCGGATCTGCTGCACCAGACATTGCCTCCCACGGGCACCACGATGCCGACGGAGGCCGAGGACAGCCGGCAGCGGATTTCTTCCCGGCGGTCGCGCAAAACCGATGCGCCCGACGTACCCTTGCGAGCAGCGGGACAATCCTGACCAGGCGAGCACGAAGCGGTCGGGCAGAAGCAAGCAGCGATCCTATTTGATCTCCCTGGCGTGTGGCCTGATGAAATTCACTTCGGCACCAGCGAAATCAAGAATAAAGATAGATGAAATATTTGTTTTGTATTCAACAAAGTGGGAGTCGTAAAGATGAAAATGATATAGTTACGAAGAAGTTGTGTCATTGCACAGGAAATATTTACATATTATTCTTCCATTTCGCAACTTTTCTTCGTTCGCGCCGCGCGTGGTACGCAATGCGCCTGGACGGCCGTCAACATGCCATTTCCTGGTCAGGAATGGCATCTCCCAGTCACCCCGGCCTGCTGGGACATCTGACGAATGGCGTGGAGCAGCACCTACCGACGGCGTCGGCCGCACGAGCCGTCGGTGTCTCCAACGAATTCAAATGCCGGCATTCCAATCAAATGTCAGTGTGATTGATCTACGTCAATTCCATAAAGATCGAAATGTGATGATAGGGCCCAGCAAGGCGCCTGCCTTCCACGGCATGAGCGTCGATATGGGAGGGCCGCCATGAGCAGTCAGCGTATGCAACGCCCAGAGAAGGAGTCGGGCCGCCGGTCCCTCCTGACGGCGCTCGGGAACGGAGCGGCGGCGGTGGCTGCGGTGGTAGCGGCCCGGCCCGCCCAGGCCGCCGAACCGAAGCTTTCCGCCGAAGGTTACGCCCTCGGCCTTGCTCCCACCGCCCTGCAGCCCGCGGGTCAGGATTTCGACCTCGGCCACGACCGCACGGCCTATGCCTACGCGGCCAGGGAGGATGTGCTCGCCCGGGAGGGGGAAGCCGGCAAGCGCTGGGGGATGCTGATCGACCTGCGCAAGTGCACGGGCTGCCAGGCCTGCACCGTTGCCTGCAAGTTCGAGAACAACGTTCCCCAGGGCGTGTTCCGCACCTGGACACCGGACGTCGAGCTCGGCACCTACCCGCTCGTGCGCCGCGCCTTCCTGCCGCGGCTCTGCAACCACTGCGAGCGGCCTTCCTGCGTGGGGGTCTGCCCGGCCGGCGCCACCTGGCAGCGGCGCGACGGTGTGGTGGAGATCGACTACGATCTCTGCATCGGCTGCGGTGCCTGCGTGAACGCCTGCCCCTACGACGCGCGCTTCATGGACCCGACGACGAACACCGCGGGCAAGTGCAATTTCTGCTCGCAGCGCATCGACCAGGGCCTGCTGCCCGCCTGCGTCGAGACCTGTATCGGCGGTGCCCGCCAGTTCGCCGACCTCAACGACCCGAACGATCCGGCGACGCGGCAGATCCTCACCGGGGAGGTGCAGCAGCTGAAGCCCGCGACCGGCAACGAGCCGCGCGTGTTCTACATCGGCCTCACCACCGAGTTGCAGAACAACCCGCCCGGCAACCCGACCCTGTGGTCGGTCGAGCGCGCAGACAACGGCAGGCCCACCGGAGAGTGGACCATCGCCATCAGCCCGGAGGCGAGCCATGTCTGACCCCACCACCGCGGTAACGCTCAGGCAGATGACGGAGCTGTACAACGTAGCCCACGAGCGGCCGTATTCCATCCTGTTCGCCAACTATTCCTGGGCGCTCGGCATCGCCGGCGGCCTCGCGCTGCTCTGGGTGATCAGCGCCTGGCGCGGCGACCGCGGGCGCGTGGAGCGCTTCGCCCTGCCGCTCGCCGTGGCCTTCATCATCGGCGGCTTCGTCAACGTGCTCTCCGAGGTGGAGCAGCCGGGCCGCCTGTTCCACGGCTACATCTACGGCTGGTCCAACTGGGACACGGCGATCATCAAATACGGTATCATCCTGCTGCCGCTGTTCCTGCTGCTGTCCTGGTGGCTCAGCTTCCAGACCATGCCGCGCGAGGCGCTGGACGCCGAGATCGGCCGGCTTCCCGCGCCGTGGCGACAGCTTGCCAACTTCTTCTCCTTCGGCAGCGGCCGCTATAGCCTGTTCGACAACCCACCGTTCGCTCGTGTCGTTCTTGTTGCCATGGCGGCAGTCGGACTGTTCGCGCCGCTCTACTCCGCAGTGTTCCTGATGAACGAACACGGCGTGCCAGTGTGGAAGTCGCCGGCCGAGCCGCTGCTCTATCTTTCCAGCGCCATCGGCATCGCCGCCACGCTGATGCTGGTGGCAGTGCCGGCGCTGGGCTGGCTCGCCACCGGGCGGTGGGAGGCGACCTGTGCCGCGTACCGCTGGACGGCGGTGATCGCGCTCGCGGTCTGTGCCGTCGTGTGGTTCGGCTGGATGGCGTGGATCGCGCTCTTCGGCTCTGCCGAGGCTCTGCGCGCCGCCAGCCTGTTCGCCGGCCCTTATGCCGGGCCGATCTTCTGGAACTGGACCATCATCGGCCTCGTCGTGCCGCTAGTGGCGCTGGTCACTCCGCTCGGGCGCATGAAACTCGCCCAGGTTGTCGCCTGCCTCGGCGCGCTGTGGGGCGGCTACACCATCCGCGCCGTCGTACTGCTCGGCGGAGAGGCGCTGAACCGCAGCGGTGCCGGCTACCTGAACCTCCGGATTGGCGCCGGCGCCACTTGGTCGAGCGGCGTGGCCGTGCTGCTGTTCATCGGCTTCCTCGCCGCCCTGCTCGCCGCCACCCCGCGCGGCCCCGCGCCCTCAGCGAAGGCATAAGACCATGATCGAACGTCGCGGCATTCTCGCCCTCGTCGCCGCCGCCGGCATCGGCGCCGGCACCGTAGGCTTCGGCAAGCGCCTCGCCGAGATGGTCCCCTTGACCTCGCGCGGGCGGCGCGCACTGCACCCTATCTACGGCAACGCCAACACCCCGGAATGGCTGCGCGACGGCAAGACCGACGCGCTAAAGCTCAACCCGCAGTGGACGGTGCGCCACACCGTCGATCTGCAGTGCCACAGCGAATGCGGGCTCCGGGTGAAGATCGACCGCAAGACGGGGCGCGTGCAGCGCATCATCGGTAACCCCTATCACCCGAACACGCGGAGCGACTACGTGCCGGTGAGCACGCCGATGGTCGACACCATGCGCCTGCCCGGCACGGTGTGCGCGCGCGGCAACGCCGGCATCCAGAGCGCCTTCGATCCCTACCGCATCCTGGTGCCGCTGAAGCGCAAGGGAGCGCGCGGCAGCGGCCAGTGGCAGCCCATCACCTGGGACCAGCTGCTCCGCGAAGTCTGCGACGGCGGCAAGATCTTCGCCGACACAGGCGATACCGCGAGCAAGGACATCGACGTGCTGGGCTTCCGTGGCCTCTACGCCAAGCGCGCCGAGATGATGGACACGAAGGCGCCGGAGTTAGGCCACCGCACCAACGGCCTCGTCTTCCAGGGTGGGCGCATCGTCGGCAGCCGCATGGCCTTCGCCCAGCGTTTCGTGCACACCTTCGGCAGCGTCAATGTCTTCGACCACGTCAACATCTGCGAACTCAGCCATCACGTCGCCACCCGCCACATCTATCCCGGCGTCAACATGACGCAGCCCGACGTGCGCGAGGCGAAGTTCATTCTCTACTGGGGCACGCAGCCGGGGAACGCCAACTTCCCCATGCAGACACAGAGCCGCTTCGTCGCCGAGGCGCGTTCGAAGCCGGACGGGCTGCAGTATGTGGTGATCGACCCGGTTTTGAGCCGTGGCGGCGTCGTCGGCGACCGCGCCGACTGGGTGCCGATCGCGCCCGGCACCGACGGCGCGCTGGCGCTCGGCATGATCCGCTGGATCATCGAGCAGAAGCGCTACGACGCGCGCTACCTCGCCTGCCCGAACCAGAAGGCCGCGGAAGCCGCTGGCGAACTTTCGCACACCGACGCGAGCCATCTGGTGATCGTCGATGCAGCGCAGCCGAAGGCGCGCACGCTGCTCACCGCCGATCTCGCCGGTCTCGGCAAGGCGGCGGGCAAGGGCGACGCCGACCGAGTGGTGATCGACGTTGCCACCGGCAAGCCGGCCAAGGCGGCCGAGATTGCGGTGGCAGAGATCGACTACGCCGGCACGGTGAACGGCATCGCGGTGAAGAGCGCGTTCCGCCTGCTGCGGGAAGCTGCGGCCGAGCACACACTCGCGGAATACGCGGCGATCTGCGGCGTGGCGGAGCAGCGCATCGTGTCCCTTGCGCGCGAGTTCACCTCGCACGGCAAGCAGGCGGTGAGCACCATGTACCGCGGCGTGGTGAAGCACCCGAACGGCTACTACAACGGCGCCGCCGTGCTGTTGCTCAACCTGCTGGTGGGTAATCTGAATGAGACCGGAGGCCTCACCACCGGCGGTGGCGGCTACGGCGTGCAGACAGGCCCCTACGAGGTGATGAGCGTGCCCGAGGCGGCCGGTGCCGCTTTTGGCGTGACTCTGCCGCGTGACGGCGTGCGCTACGAGGAAAGCAGCGAATACCGTGCCAAGGTCGCCGCCGGACAGAACCCGTATCCGGCCAAGCGCCCGTGGTTCCCTCTCGGCTTCGCCATGTTCAGCGAGACGCTACCGTCGGCGATCGCCCGCTATCCGTACGCGGCGGACATCCTGATCTGGCACAAGGCGACGCCGCTCTACAGCGTCCCGAGCCAGGGCAACCCCGAGATGGTCGCGGCGGTAAAGGACCCGAAGAACATTCCGCTGATCATCGCCGTCGACATCGTCGTCGGCGATACCTCAATGTATGCCGACTACATCCTCCCCGATGTCAGCTACCTGGAAAGCTGGTGCCACGTCGATACCTATCCCACCACGCTGACCAAGGGCACCGGGCTGCGCTGGCCGATGGTGCGCCTCACCGGCACCACCGCCGACGGACGGCACTTCTGCATGGAGGAGTTCCTCATCGACGTGGCGAAGCGCATCGGCATGCCGGGCTACGGCGAGAAGGGCATTCCCGATTCCGCAGGCAAATACTGGCCCCTCAACCGCCGCGAGGACTGGTACCTGAAGGCCACCGCCAACCTCGCCGCGACCAAGGGTGTGGGCGGCGACGTGGTGCCGCCGGCCACCGCCGAAGAGATCGCCATCGCCGATCTGGCGCCGTTCCAGAAAGACTTCGCCTCGGCGCTGAAGCCTGGCGAATGGCCGGAAGTTCTCGGCGTAATGGTGCGCGGCGGCCGCTTCGAGCCGGCGAGCGGCGCGCGCGAGGGCAGCAAGCTGTCGCACCGCTTCACCAGTACGCTGCATTTCTACGCCGAGGAGACGGCGACCACGCGTGACAGCATGTCGGGCGCGTTCTTCCACGGCACCACGCGCTGGGTTCCCCCCACGACCGCGCGCGGCAAGCCGCTGGAGGCGCTCGACGATCCGAAGCAGTGGCCGTTCACCATTGTCACCCTGAAGGGCGCGCTGCAGACGCACTCGCGGCTTTCCTCCAACTACGCGCTGCGCGAGATCATGCCGGAGAATGGCGTGCGCATGGCGACAAGCGATGCGGCGAAGCTCGGCATCCAGAGCGGCGACTGGATTTTCGTGGTTACTCCGGAGGGCCGCCGCCGCGCGCGGGCGGTGGTGGTGGAGGGTATCCGGCCGGGCGTTATCTCCTTCAACGCGGGCTACGGGCACTGGGGGTATGGCGCCAGCAACTACGACATCGGCGGGCAGAAGGTGGCGGGCGACGCGGTGCGCCGTGCCGGCATCAACCTCAACCCGGTGATGCGGCGCGATCCCGACGTGTGGCAGATGTCGCTGATGGATCTCGTCGGCGGCAGCGTGGTGTTCTTCAACACGCGGGCGAAGGTGGAGAAAGAGACTGTGCATGCCTGAAGCCGGACTCGCGGAGCGGACGGCGGCGGCGGCGCGTATGCTGCTGGCGCCGCCCGACCCGGCTTTGCTGGCGGCACTCGCCGGGGCGGCTGAGGCGCCGGTCGAGGAGGAGCAGGCACGGCAGGATTTCTACGACTTCCTGTGTGTGCTGCAGTCGGGCTGCTACGTGCCGCCTTATGTACACGTCCTCGCCCGCGCCGAGCGGAAGGGCGAATACTGGCACTTCCCGCCACCCCGCTTCGACGGTGGCGACGGGCTGCGGCTCTGGTACGATGCGGGCGGATTCGATCCGGCATCGCTCGCTGCCGACCCGCTGATCGCCGGCGCCAACCGGCCGCTCGACCATCTGGGCTTCGTGCTGGCGTTCCTCGCCCGGCTGCTCGCCGACGCGGAGAGGCAGCCCGAGGCCCGCCCGCTCGCGGCCACCTTTATCGCCCAGACTCTGGGGCCGGGGACGGACCTTTTCGCCGACCTGCTCGCCGGCTCCGAGAGCCCCTATGCCTCGCTGCTCGGCCGCGGCCTCGCCGAGTTGCTCGGCGATCTGCGCGCCGAGTTCCCAGACCCCGAACAGGCGGCCGAGGAATCATGATCGGCCGCCGCGCGGCACTGGTTGCTGCTCTCGGCCTTACAGTGCCGACTGCCGCCAACGCGGCTGAGGCGCTGCCGTCGGGCACTATGCCGAAGGAGGCGGTGCGTTACCGCGACCACCCGCGCGGGCAGAAATCCTGCGCCCGTTGCGCGCATTTCTTGAAGCCACAACCGTTGGGCGGCGAAGGGCGCTGCGCGGTCGTGGCCGGACCAGTCGCGCCAACCGGTTATTGCATCGTCTGGCAGGACGCCAACCCGCCCAACACCTGCTGAGCGGGCCGCCTTCAGCCGGAGGCGCCGGTCGCTCCGCTCTCGTACCAGGCCTTGGTTGCGGTGACGATCCGCACCACCGACAGCATCACCGGCACCTCGATCAGCACGCCGACCACGGTGGCCAGTGCGGCGCCGGAGGCGAAGCCGAACAGGCTGATGGCGGTGGCGACGGCGAGTTCGAAGAAGTTGGAGGCGCCGATCAGCGCCGAGGGACCGGCGACGCAATGGGCGACGCCCAACGTGCGGTTGAGCAGGTAGGCGAGGCCGGAGTTGAAATAGACCTGGATGGTGATCGGCACGGCGAGGAGCAGAATCACCAGCGGTTCGGCGACGATCTCCTGGCCCTGGAAGCCGAACAGCAGCACAAGCGTAGCGAGCAGGGCGGCGAGCGACAGCGGATGCAGGGTATGCAGCACACCCGCTAGCGCCGTCTCTCCACGGGCGAGTAGCGCCCGGCGCCAGAGCTGCGCCGCCGCCACCGGCACGACGATGTAAAGCAGCACCGACAGCAACAGCGTCTGCCACGGCACGCTGATGGCGGACAGACCGAGCAGCAGCCCGACGATGGGGGCGAAGGCGAACACCATGATGACGTCGTTGAGCGCCACCTGGGAGAGGGTGAAATGCGGCTCGCCGTCCGACAGGTTCGACCACACGAACACCATGGCGGTGCAGGGGGCGGCGGCGAGCAGGATCAGTCCGGCGATGTAGCTGTCGATCTGCCCGGCAGGCAGGAAAGGGCGGAAGAGGTGGCTGATGAAAATCCACCCCAGAGCCGCCATGGAGAACGGCTTCACCGCCCAGTTGATGAAGAGCGTCACGCCAATGCCGCGCCAGTGCTCGCGCACCTGGTGCAGTGCCCCGAAATCGATGCGGAGCAGCATGGGCACGATCATCAGCCAGATCAGCACCGCCACCGGCAGGTTCACCTGGGCGAATTCCATCCGGCCGATGGCGCGGAACGGTGCCGGAAGCAGCAGACCCAGCACCACGCCGGCGGCGATGCAGAGAGCTACCCAGAGGGAGAGGTAACGCTCGAACACGCCCATCGGCGCCTTGGCGGCGGGCGTCGCCGCAACTTCGCACTGGGTGGACATGTCAGATCTCCGCTGTGCGGTCCGAACCAAATTCGACTAGGCGGTGCACTTTCGCCTCTATACTGTCGTAAGCCTCCCGGAACGCGGCGAGCCGTTGCTCGTCGCTGCCCGTCGCTGCCGCCGGATCGGGGAATCCGAGATGCACCCGCGCGGGGGGTGGCCCGGCCAGACCGGGCACGCTTCGCTTGCGGCGTTGTCGCAGACGGTGATGATCAGATCGATCCCCGGCGCTCTTGGTGCCGCGAACTCGTCCCAGGACTTCGAACGCAGCCCTTCGACGGCATGGCCCTTTTCCCTGAGCACCGCGAGGGACAGGGGATGAACCCTGCCCGTCGGGTGGCTGCCGGCGCTGAAGGCGCGGAACCTGCCCGCGCCCGCGC
>JAJXZO010000169.1 GCA_021780035.1 Pseudomonadota bacterium | reverse complement strand
CATCCGCCGGCACGCCCGTTCGAGCGCCGTCGCCCCCACCGCCGCAGCGGCCCCGGCGAGCGCGTGGCTGCTGCGCTGGCAGGCGGGCGCATCGCCGCGCGCGGCCGCCTGTTGCAGTTCAGCGAGCCGACGTACCGTATCGCGCCGAAAGATGGCCACCACGATGCGCACGTCGGCGGGATCGAGATCCTCCGCCAACGCCGCCGCGAATCCGCTTTCCGCCACCCTGCCGACCTCGCCCGCCACTTTGCGACTCGTGTCTCGCGCTCGATAAGCCCGCGACGAGCGAAGGGCAATGCATCATTGTGTTGCGCGAGGATTCGCGACTCGGCCGTGCTGCTCACGCCTCTCCGGAGGGGCTCGCCGCCCGCGCCTCGGCCAGCAGCGCGTGCATCGTCTCGTTCCAGGTGGGCAGAGGGGGCGTGGCGACGTTCCGTCGCGGCGTCCGCGCCGCGGCGAGGATCGCCGCCCGCCAGCCGGCGCCATTCGCCGGGTCGAGAAGCGTCGCCAATCCGAACGCCGCTTCCGGCGTCGCGCCGCGGTCGGAGGCGATCACCGGCCGGCCATAGGCGAGCGCCTCCATCACCGGCAGGCCCCAGCCCTCGTAGAAGCTTGGGTACAGCACCATGTGGCAGCGCTCGTAGAGCCACGCGAGCGCCCCGTCGGCGAGATGCGGAAACCAGAGGACGCGGCTGCCCGGAAACTGCGACTGGTAGAGGCGGGCTATGGTGGCCTTGGCGCCCCAGCCGGGACGGCCGACGATGACGAGGTCGAGGTCGAAGTCGGGTTCGGCCGACAGGTCCTCCCACAAGTCGAGCAGCAGGGCGTGGTTCTTGCGCATCTCGACCGTGCCCACCGTGAGGGCGAACCGCCCTTTCTCCAGCTTCTCGCCGAAGGGCTGTGCGGCGAACGGCGTGCCATCGGGCCGGACCGGCAGGTTGGCGCCGAGTGGCAGCACCGCCGTGGGCAACGGCGCGCGGCCGATGGCGGCGAGAAACGCCAGCACGTCGGTCTCGGTGCAGCGGGAATTGCAGAGAAGCTTCGTGGAGCAGGCGAACAGATCGGCGAAGAAGCGGGCGTAGAAAGCGCCGCCGTCGCCGATGAAGGCGGGAAACCTGACGGGAATGAGGTCGTGGATCAGCGGCACGACGGCGAGCCCGCTCTGCCGCTGGAGCGCCGCGAGCCGCTGGCAGTCGACAAAATTCCACAAGAGGCCGACGAGCATCAGAACGTCGCCCGGCCGCGGCGCAAACGACGTTCCGGCCACCGCTCGCAGGCCGCGCCCCCGCCGCCAGCGCCTGAGCCGCTCAACCTGCCGCGCCGGCAGCAGGGCGAGAATCGCGCGTGCCAGCCCTCGCACGAGAGCCTGTCCTCGCTGCCGGCAGCGGTCGCCGATACCCGGGCGCACCGCCAGCGCGGCGACGGCGGTATCCGGCGGCGGCGGGCGAACCGCCGCGCCGACCTGTTCGGGCGTGATCTCGCTGAGCGTGCCGCCCCGCAGCAGCACGAAGCGCACCGCCGGGTCGGCCAGGCGCAGCAGGTGGCTGGCGATCTCCCGCTCGGCACGGACGATGCCGACGGCGTTCCGCCCCGCGTAGACGAGCGTGGTGGAAACCTCGAATAACAACCGCGCTCCAGGCACGTTACCCACCTTCTCCTCCACGCTTCGCTCCTACACTCAGCGGCCGGAGGCGCAGAGACCCTGTATGGTTCCCTGCAGCCGCCGCGCCGTCGCCGGCCACGAAACCGAGGAAAGCCAGCGTTCCGCCGTCACTGTCAGCGCGTCGCGCCGCTCGCGGTCGCGCAGCAGGGCCGCCACGCTGGCGGCGATCTCTTCCGGCGCGGTGCCTTCGAGGCGCGCCACCGCATCGCCGAGGTCGGCGAAGATCTCGATCGGGCTCACCACCACCGGCGGACCGCTGGCCAGCGCCACCCGCACCGCGCCGCTCGCGGACTCCCGGCTCTCGGTGTAGGGGAGCACCAGCAGGTCGCAGCCGGCGAGCAGGTCGAGGGCCTGATCCTGCGGCAGGTAGTCGGTATGCCACTCGATCGCTGCCTCCACGCCGAGACGCTTGGCGAGTTCGCGGCAGACGGCGATCTCCTGGTCGGAAACGTCGCCGGGAAGGCGTGCGTTCACCAGCCGCAGGCGAAGCTGCGGCCATTCCCGCCGCAGCAGAGCCGCCGCCTCCACCAGCTTCGGCAAGCCCTTCGGCGGCACGAAGAAGCCGAAGCTGCCGAGCACCGGGGCATCCGTCGCCGACAGCGGCCGGGCCGGCGCGGCGGGGCGCGGCGCGGATGCTCCGTGCGGCAACAGCATCGTCTTTTCCAGCAGGCCCAGCCGCTGCATGCGCGCCACGTCGGCCACGCTGTGCACGACGATGCGGCTCACCGTGGCGGCCAGCGCCGCCACCGCGTCGTCGCGCTCCCCGGCTTCCAGTTCCTCGAGATCGCGCGTGTTGTGCAGCGTGAGCAGCACCACCCGGCCGGCAAGTTCCGGGCTGCGGAGCAGCGCCGCGAGGACGGGCCACTTGATGAGGCCGGTCTGGTGCTGGATCACCACCGCATCGGGAGCCTCCGTGGCGATCGCCGAGCGCAGGGCGGAGGTGTTGCCGGTTTCGGTACCGTCGGGAAGCCGCCAGCAAGGCACGGCGCGCAGAGCGGCGGTGGGCGAGTCGCTCTCATCGTGCGGTCTGGTGTCGCACAGCAGCAGCGGCCCTTCGGCGACGAAGGCGGGATTGCCAAGGAAATGCTCCAGCAGCAGGCGCGAATACTCGGCGATGCCGCAGGTCACTCTCCAAGTCGAGATCCAGGCGAGCCGAAGCGGCGCCGGCGGCGGCCGGAGCAGCAGGTCGAGCGCCGTCTCGCGGATTTTTTCCGCCCATGCCGTCCGGTCGGTGCCGGCGAGCACGCGCCTCCGTGCCGCCGCCGCGCGCGCGCGGCCCGCTTCGGCGTTCTGGCGCAGCGCCTCGGCACATTCCCGCAAGGCGGCGGCGAGGTCCGCGACGTCGGGTTCGGCCCAGAGCGAATGCGACGAGGCGACGTGGCTCTCCGAAGGCGCCAGGGTGAAGGCGAGCAGACGTGCCTCCGCCTCCCCCAAAAAGTCGCACTGCCCGCCCCAGCCGGTGACGATCACCGGCAGGCCCGCGGCGACCGCCTCCGCCGCCGGCAGGTTGAAGCCCTCGCCGCGCGTGGGCAGCACCATGGCGTCGGCCTCGGCATAGAGGCCAAGCAGGGCAGCATCGTCGAGGTCGGTGTCGATCAGGTCGATGGCGGCCACGCCGGGATCGGCGGCGCGCAGGGCGGCGATCTGCCCGGCCACGTCGTTGTGCGGGTTGGGGAATACCTTGATGACGAGGCGCACCAGATCCGCGGCGCGGAAGGCGCGCGCCCATCCGGCCAGCAGCGGGGCGATGCCCTTGCGCGGGAACCCCGAGGAGACGTGCAGGAAGGTCAGACGCTCGGGCACGGGACGCGGCGCGGCCAGCCGGGCCTCGCCGAGCTTCGCGAAGGAAGCGAGATCCGCGGCGAGCCCGACGACCCGCACCGGCACGGGCAGCCCGGAATCGAGCAGCGCCTTCGCCG
>JAJXZO010000234.1 GCA_021780035.1 Pseudomonadota bacterium | reverse complement strand
GCCTTGCCCACACCGAAATGGCGCACGCCGCGCCGCCGCCGGCGCTGCTCACGCCCGCTTCCTTGCCCACCGCGCCAGCGATCCCGCCCGCCGTCGCGGCGGAAACGGCCGCGCGCCCGGCGAAGGGCAGCACGGAACCGGCGCCCCGCGCCAAGCGCGGCCGCCCGCGGAAGGCCGCCAGCGCCGCCGCCAAGCCGGCGAGCGAGGCCAAGCCGGTGAAATGGTGGACGGGGAACTATCGCGCCCGCGACGAGATCGACGCGGACTGAGCCGCCCCCTGCCGTGCCGCCGGCCGGAGCGCGGCGGGCGGCTATTTTGGGCATTTTACGGAAATTGGGACGGACCGGGCTGACGGGCGGAATCGCGCGCCAGGCGCAGGCAGGCGCGCCGGGCGGGGCGCGGGTCGGCGGCACGGAACAAGCAGGAAGATTGACCGGTCGGCGCTGCCGCCGTTAACCTTGTCGAAATTTGTTAGTCAAGTCTCACGAGGTCTGCCATGCCCTTTTCATCCATGCCCGGTTTCTCCATGGACGCAGGCGCGGGCACACAACTGATGACCTATGTCGACCCGTCGTTCGGCACAGCGTCGGTCGCCGGGGGAGCCGCGCTTCCGGGGATTGTTCTCAGCCTGCCGGCCGATGGCAGCGCACTGCCGACCGTCGCGGCTCTCGACGCGGCGGCGAACGGCGGCACGCTGCACACGACGACCGATGCCATCCTGGCGCCTGCGGTGTCCGGCGATGTGAACGCGCTCCTGCTGGAAAGCGGGAACACCGTCTCCGTGCCGGCCGGCTACGACGTCGTCGTCAATCTCTCCACATCGTTTGCCCCGACGATTTCCACCAGCGGCAGTCTGGCAACCACCGTTCTTGGCGGGCTTTTTAGCATCACGGTGGGGAATAACAGCGCGAATTCGCTCGTCCTCGACGGGCAGGTCGGCATCACGGTGTGGGACAACAGCGCCAATGAGACCGTGTACACTGGCGGCGGACAGAGCAACGTCATTGGCATGTCCGCGATGGTGATGGAATCGCTCGATGTCGTTCTGTCCGGCGTCAACGACGTGGTCGCCGTCGGCGTCGGCGACGCCACTGTCACCGGTGGTGGTTACTTAAACACCATCTGGGGGTCGGGCAGCAACGCACTGAGTAACCTCGTCGTGGACCTGACTCAGGGGTCGTCCACCGTGATGGCCGGGGCGGGTTCGAACACCATCGACCTCGGCGGCAGCAACGACGTCATTTTCGCCGGCTCCGGCACCAACAACGACACCATCAGCGGCGATGGAGACATCTATGTCGCCGGCTCCGGCATGTCCTCCGTGACTGCCGGCGCCTGGGATGTCATTTACGCCGGCTCGGCCGCGATGAACGCCACCATCGGCGGCGCAGAGGCAATGTTCGTCGGCAATTCCGGCAACGACACCATCAACGCCTCCACGGGCGCAACGGGCTGGGGCGGTTCCGGGACGATGAATTTCATCTCCAGCGGCAACACCACGATCATCGGCGGCTCCGGCGCTACCACTTCCATCCAGAACAGCGGCACCGGGGACTATTTCAACAACGGCGCCGGCGTGATGACGGTCAGCGGCGGCAGCGGCCCGGCTACGATCACCGAGACTTGGGCGGGCAAGGGCGGCATGCTCGTGAATGCCGGCGCCAATGGCGGCGACACCATCAACATGACCGAGGGCAGCACCACCGTCGTCGCCGGCAGCGCGCACAACAGCGTCAATTTCTACGGCAACGCCTCCGGCAATGTCTGGCTTGCGCAGGGCAATACCGTCGACCTCGCCAGCAGCGGCTACGTCGCGGTGAACGATACGACGGCTGCGCTGTCCGGGAATAATCTCATCAACGCTCAGGGCGATACGGGAACGGCGAACATCACGTTCGGCGCCGGCGGCGACACCGTTATTGGCGGCGCGGGAACGAATATTTACACGCCTGTCATTCCGACGAACGATTCTGGTGCCTCCATGTCCGTGTCATTTGGCATTGGCAGCAATGAGCTGGTGTTGAATCCACAGAACACCTCGGTTACGTCCAATCTGAGCATTTACAATTTCAACCCGAACCGGGATGTGATCGATTTCAACGGGTTCGGCTCAACGATTCCAGCCCAGCGAGCCGCCATCTTCGCCGCGCTCAACCTCGCCACGCCAAACGGACAGCCTATGGGATCGACGTATTTTAGCACCGGGGAGATGAACGTCGCTCTCTATGCCGGGGCGGATCCGTCGTCACAGACGCCTCTGCCCAAGATCAACCTGTCCCACTTCATCACGACCTGAGGACATCGATCGAAGTGCGCCCGGCGCGCCGATGATCCCGATCACCGCCCGCCTCAGCCTGGACCCGGCCGAGCTCGAGGAAGCGTTCCTGCGCGCCTCCGGCCCCGGCGGGCAGAATGTTCAAAAGGTGGAGACGGCGGTGCAGCTGCGTTTCGACGTGCGCCGCTCGCCCAGCCTGCCCGAGCCCGTGCGCGCGCGGCTGGTACACCTGGCCGGCCGGCGCATGACCCGCGAGGGCGTGCTGGTGATCACCGCGCAGCGCCACCGCACGCGCGAACGGAACCGGGTGGACGCGCTCGAGCGCCTGATCGCCCTGATCCGCGCCGCTGCCACTCCACCCCCGCCCCCACGCCGCCCAACCCGCCCGACACTCGGGGCCAAGAGGCGCCGGCTGCAGGAAAAATCCGCCCGCGCCGGCGTCAAGCGCCTGCGCGGACGGCCGGCGGAGGAATGAAGCGGTTCGCGGCGTGCTGGTTTCAGAACACCTGCTCGCCGTGCAGCACGATATCGAGCCCCTCGCGTTCCTCCTCGCGGGTGACGCGCAGGCCGATGACGGCATCGGTGATTTTGAGCAGCACCCAGCTCGCGGTGCCGCACCATACGATCGTGGCCGCAACCGCGACCGCCTGAACGCCGAGCAGGTGCAGCCCGCCGACATAGGCGCCGGCCGCGGAGCCGTCGGGGGCCGCGCTCAGCGGGCCGAACGCGAACCAGCCGGTGGCCAGCGTGCCGATGATGCCGCCGATGCCATGCACGCCGAACGCGTCCAGACTGTCATCGTAGCCCAGCGCCGCCTTCAGGCTCGTCGCCGACCAGAAGCAGGCGACGCCGGCGACGATGCCGATGCCCAGCGCGGGCCCCGGCAGCACGAAACCGGCCGCCGGCGTGATCGCCACCAGGCCGGCGACGGCGCCGGAGATCGCCCCGAGGACCGATGGTTTGCCGCGCATGAACCATTCGCCGAAGGCCCAGCTCAGCGTGCCGCCCGCGGCGCTGATCTGCGTGACCAGCACCGCCATGCCGGCGCGGCCATTGGCAGCCAGCGCGCCGCCCGAGTTGAAGCCGAACCAGCCGACCCAGAGCAGCGAGGCGCCGATGACGGCGTAGCTGAGATTCCAGGGCGCCATGTTCTCCTGCCCATAGCCGAGCCGGCGGCCGAGCATCAGCGCGCAGACCAGACCGGACACGCCACAGTTGATCTCCACCACCGTGCCGCCGGCGAAATCGGCGACGCCCATCTGCGCCAGCCACCCGGTCGGCGCCCAGACCCAGTGCGCGAGCGGCGCGTAGACGACGAGCGACCACAGGGTGAAGAACGCGAGCATCGCCGAGAACT
>JAJXZO010000152.1 GCA_021780035.1 Pseudomonadota bacterium | reverse complement strand
GCTGTCAGCCCGCCCGCGCGTCGATGATGCGCGCCGCCGCGAGAAACGACGCGAGCAGGGGCGAATCGGCGAGGCCGGCGCGCACGCGGGCAAGGGTTTGCGCCTCCGCCGCCTGGACCGCCGCGAGCCGAGCCAGCACCGCTTCCGCCCGTGCCAGCGGCACCACCACCACGCCGTCGGCGTCTCCCACGACGATGTCCCCCGGGTTCACCCACACGCCGCCGACCAGCACCGGCGCGCCGACGATAGCCGGGCCGTTGAAGGCTCCGGAGTTGGCGGTGACGCCGGCGGCGAACAGCGGCATTCCCGCTTCGATGACGCCGGCGCGGTCGCGGGCGAGCCCGTCGGTGACGAAGGCCACCACCCCCTTGTTCTTCATCATGCCGGCGGAAAGATCGCCGATCAGCGCCGCGCCGGAAAATCCGCCGCAGCCAAGGAGGATGGCGTCGCCCGCCTCCGCCTCGTGCAGGGCGGCGGTCATCGCCAGCGTGTCGGCGGCCGTGCCCTGGGCCGTGAGCGCCGGGGCGGCGAAGGCAGCGCGCGCCGGGTCCAGCGGCTTGATGCGGTGGTCGAGCACGCCCGCGCCGTCCATGGCGTCGGCGAGGTGGGAGGTCTGCACGCCCCGGAAGCGGGCCACCAGGTCCGGCGCTGGCCGGCGGAAGCCGCGATACAGGGTGAGCGGCGGCGGGTTCTCGATCATAACGCGTCCTCCGACTGGGAATGCGCGAGCCTAGGGAATTTTGCCGCGCCGTGAAGGCCGAAATGCGCTCGGGACCGTTACGGCCGTGCGGGTTCGCAGCCCGGCGCGCCGAACAGCGCCGTGAGCCCGCAGGCGGAGGTGAACATCGCCCGCGCGCTGTGCGCCACCCCCGCCACCAGATAGAGGCGCTGCCCCGCCATCGCCGCCGGCTCGTGCGTGCGCAGGTAGCTGAGATAGGCGAGGCCGCGCGCGAGCCGCGTCGGGCCCTGTGCCTCGCCCATGCAGGTCCTGTCGAGTTCCGGGTGGTCGGGGTCGGTGTCCGCGGTGCCGAGCAGGTAGGTGATCCGGCGCGCCGCATAGGCGCGCTGCAGGCGCAGGGGATCGTCGCCCTTCGCGTAGGGCGGCAGGCCGGCGAGCCCGTATTTCCAGTGGTCGAAGCCGGGGCAGCTTGCGGCCGGGAAGGGCGCGAAGCCGCCCTTGCCGTCCGGGCGGTCGGTGCCGAACCACAGGTAGGAGGAGGGGTTGGCGACGACGAAGCGGAGCGCGACCCCGGCGGGCAGCCGGTCGGCGGCGTGGCCCACGGCGGCGTATCGCTGCACCACCTGCCCGCCGCCGGAATGGCCGGCGATCACCACCTCCCCGAGGTTCGGAAACAGGCTGCGCTCGCCGAGGCGGGCAACGATGGCGTCGAGCACCGCGTAGGAACTGAGCGGCACCGGACCGAGCGCGTTTTCGCCTCCCTCCCAGAGCGCGTCCTGCCAGCGGAGCGTCGCCGCCGACAGATGGTGGGCGGTCGTGTCGAACGTGTTCAGGAACTGCGGAGCGACGACGATGGTTCCCTTCGCCGCCGCCCCCGCGCCCTGCACCGCCTTGAGGCCGGTGGCGTAGTAGCTGGCCGCGCTGCGTCCCAGCCCGTGCACGATGACGAGCGCCCGCGTCACCCCGGGCTGCGGCTTCGTCCAGTCGCGCGAGACGAAGATCGGCTCCTCGGCGCGCACCCCGCCCACCGCGAGGGTTATCCGGGCGTCGGCCACCACCTTGACCGGCCGGTGGGCCGGTCCGGGTTTCCCGGGGCCAGCGGCACTGAGCAGCGCCGCGAGCAGTGCGAGTCCGAGGAGCCGGGCGGGAAATCGCATGTCGTCCTCCTGTCCGGCTCCGGCCTCAGGGTGCCGGAACGCGGCTCCAGTCCACCGGGTGCGCGAAGAAATGGATGTCGCCCGCCTCCCAGGCGCCGTGGTGAAAAGAGAAGCCGCGGACGACGGAAGTCTTCAGGAAATTGTGCCCGCCCGCCTGGGCTTCCGCCGGGCCTTCCGCGTCGAGCTTCGCCTCCGGACGCAGGCTCGGGCGCAGCACAGCGATATGGCCGGGGCGGTGCGGATCGGGATTGGCGTAGCTCGCCACCACCAGCCAGCCCCGGTTGGCGAGATTTTGCGCCGCGCGCGTGTCCGTCGATTGCCACCCCGTCGCCCGCGGGCTCGCCAGCCAGCGCGCCTGGGCGTTGGCGAGCAGGGTCTGCCGGTGCGCGGGCGGGCGGAGCAGGTACACGCCGAGACGGTCGGCCATCGCGGCGGCGAAAGCGCTGCAATGGGTGGCGTGCGGGGACCATCCCGGTCGCGCCGGATCGGGGGCGCCGCTTTGCCAATCGACGTGGAGATGCGCGAGCCAGAGATGATCGACGCCGGAGCGGTCAAGGAAGGCCGCGAGTTTCTGCCCGTCGGCGGTGATCGGCCCGCAGCAGGGCGCATCGGCCGGCGAAGCCGCCCGGGCCGAGCCGGCCAGCAGGACACCGCACGTCACCACCAGGGGAAGGACTGCCCGCCGCATCAGGCGCCTCTCCGTTACTCGACTGTTACACTTTTTGCCAGATTGCGCGGCTGGTCAACATCGGTGCCCTTCAGCACCGCCACGTGGTAGGCGAGAAGCTGCACGGCGATGGCGTAGAGAATCGGCGCGACAAACGGATCGACCCGGGGCAGCACGATGCTTTCGGTGGCGATGGAGGCGAGTTTGCCCGCGCCCTCCGCGTCGCTCAGCACCACCACCTGGCCGCCGCGCGCCGCCGCCTCCTGGATGTTGCTCGCGCTTTTCTCGAACAACGGCCCCGAGGGCACCACGGCGATCACCGGCACGCCCGGATCGATCAGCGCGATCGGCCCGTGCTTCATTTCGCCGGCCGCGTAGCCCTCGGCGTGGATGTAGCTGATCTCCTTCAGCTTCAGCGCTCCCTCCATCGCCACCGGGAAGCACGAGCCGCGGCCGAGGTAGAGCACGTCGCGCGCCTCGGCGATGCGTCCGGCGAGGCGGCGGATGGCGCCGTCGTGCTCCAGCACTTCGGCGGCGCGTCCCGGCACCTCCAGAAGCGCCTTCGTCATCGCCTCCTCCTCCCCAGCCGCAAGCCGCCCGCGCGCCCGGCCGGCGGCGAGCGCGAGGCAGGCGAGCACGGCAAGCTGCGCGGTGAACGCCTTGGTGCTGGCCACGCCGATCTCGGGGCCGGCCACCGTCAGCAGCACGGCGTCGCTCTCGCGGGCGAGCGAGCTTTCCGGCACGTTGACGATGGAGAGCACCGTCTGCCCCGCGGCCTTCATGGTGCGGAGCGCCGCCATGGTGTCGGCCGTCTCGCCCGACTGGCTCACCAGCAGACCGAGCCCGCCCGCCGGCAGCGGCGGCTCGCGGTAGCGGAACTCGCTGGCGACGTCGCCCGACGTGGGCATCCGCGCGAACTGCTCGAACCAGTAGCGGCCCACCTGACCGGCGTAGAAGGCCGAGCCGCACGCGCTGAGCGTGAGCAGCGGCACCGAGGCGAAGTCGAAGCCGAGATCGGGCAGCGCCACCAGCCGGCTCGCGGGATTGATCATCTGCCGCAGCGTGTCGCCAAGCACGGCCGGGTGCTCGTGCAGCTCCTTTTCCATGAAGTGGCGGTAGTTGCCGCGCCCCACCGCCGCGCCGGAAACCGAGGTGCGGCGCACCTCGCGCTCCAATCGCGCCCCCGTCGCGTCGTAGAATTCGGCCCCGGCGCGAGTCACCACCGCCCAGTCGCCGTCCTTCAGGTAGGCGATGCGCTCGGTGAGCGGGGCGAGGGCCAGGGCGTCGCTGCCGAGGTACATCGCGTCCTCGCCGAAGCCCACCGCCAGCGGCGCGCCGTGGCTCGCGCCGATCATCAGTTCGGGGTGGCCGGCGAACACCATCGCCAGCGCATACGCCCCTTCCAGCCGCGGGAACGCCTGCCGCGCTGCCTCGGCGGGGCTGGCCCCGCGCGCGAGCAGCAGGTCGAAGAGTTGCGCCACCGTCTCGGTGTCGGTCTCGGTGGCGAAGCGCTGGCCCGCGCCCTCCAGCATGGCGCGCAGTTCCGCGTGGTTCTCGACGATGCCGTTGTGAACGATGGCGACGCGCGAGGTAGCGTGCGGATGCGCATTCGCCTCGGTCGGCGCGCCGTGGGTGGCCCAGCGGGTATGGCCGATGCCGGTGGTGCCGGCGAGCGGCGCGCGCTCCAGTTCGGCGGCGAGGTTGGCGAGCTTGCCGGGGGCACGGCGGCGGTCGATGGCGCCCCCCACCAGCGTGGCGATGCCGGCGCTGTCGTAGCCGCGATAAGCCAGCCGCTGCAAAGCCGAGAGCAGCAATGGCGCCGCCGGATGCGGGCCGATGACGCCGACGATGCCGCACATGCCGTATTCTCCCTCTCAGCCCTTGCGCCGCGCGGCGCGGAAGGCCGCCGCCCGCCCCGGCTTCTGTTCCATGCGTGCCCGGCCGAAGGCCATGGCGTCCGCCTCCACATTCTCGGTGACGACGCTGCCGGCGGCCACCAGCGCGCCGGAGCCGACGCTGACCGGCGCCACCAGGATGACGTCGGAGCCGATGAAGGCGTTGGCGCCGATCACCGTGCGGTGCTTGGCGAAGCCGTCGTAGTTGCAGGTGATGGTGCCGGCGCCGATGTTGCTGCCCGCGCCCACCTCGGCGTCGCCCAGGTAGGAAAGGTGGTTCGCCTTCGCCCCCTCGCCGAGCAGCGCCGCCTTCAGTTCCACGAAATTGCCGACGTGCGCGCCCCTGCCCACCACCGTGCCGGGGCGGAGCCGGGCGAAGGGGCCGATGATGGCGCCCGCCTCCACCCGGCAGCCCTCCAGATGGCTGAAGGCGCGGATCTCCACCCCCTCCTCCACCACCACGCCCGGTCCGAACACCACGTTCGGCCCGAGCGCCACGTCCTGGCCGAGCTTCGTGTCGGCGCAGAGGAATATGCTTCCCGGGTCGGTCATGGTGACGCCGGCCTCCATCGCCGCCGCCCTGAGCGCCGCCTGCACCGCCGCCTCGGCCGCCGCCAGTTCGGCGCGGGAATTGATGCCGCGAAGCTCCGCCTCCGCCACTTCGAGGAAGGCCACCTTCGCCCCCTCGGCACGGGCAAGGGCCACGACGTCGGTGAGGTAGTATTCGCCCTTGGCGTTGTCGTTCCGCACCGCCCGCAGCCAGCGGCGCAGGCTTGCCGCCTCCGCGCAGAAGCCGCCGCCGTTGCAAAGGCTCACCGCCCGCTCCGGCTCGGTGGCGTCGGCCCACTCCACCACCCGCTCGACGAAGCCGCCCTCGGCAATGACACGCCCGTAATGCCCCGGCTCGGCCGGGCGCATCGCCAGCAACACGAGCCCCGCGTCGCCCTCGGCGCGCCGCGCGCGGAGTGCGGCGAGCGTGACCGGGGTGATCAGCGGCGTGTCGGCATAAAGCACGGCGACGTCGCCCTCGCCGAACAGCGCCTCGGCCTGCAGCGCCGCGTGCGCGGTGCCCAGCCGCTCATGCTGCACCACCACCGGGTGCGGCGCCGCCACCTTCGCCAGCGCCGAAGCATCCGGCCCCGTCACCACCACCGTTTCGTCGAACGCCGCCTCCGTGCGGTCGAGCAGGTGGTGCAGCAGCGGCCGCCCCGCCAGCGGGTGCAGCGCCTTGGGCAGCGCGGATTTCATCCGGGTGCCGAGCCCGGCGGCGAGCAGGACGGCGGTTGCGCGTGTCATGCGCTGAGCTAGCGGCGGCGCGCATGACGTGTCAAAGGGAGATCGGTCGGGCAGCGGGTCGGGCGCGTCACTCTTCGTTTCGTTCCGCAACAGCCCCGCGCGCACCGGGAGAAAGCATGCCTGCCACCATCGTCTTCGATCTCGACGGCACCCTGGTCGATTCGGTGCCCGACCTCGCCGCGGCGCTGAACCGGCTGTTCGCCACGCGCGGCCTCGCGCCGCTCGCGGACGCGGAAGTGGCACCGATGGTGGGCGATGGCGTGCCGAAGCTGCTGGAGCGCGCCTTCGCCGCGCGCGGGCTGGCGTGCGACGCGGCGGCGCTCGCCGCCTACAACGAGGACTACGCCGGCCGCGCCAGCGAGCTGACCCGCGTCTTCCCCGAGGTGGCGGAAACCCTGCCCCTGCTCGCCGCCGCCGGCTGGCGGCTCGCGGTGTGCACCAACAAGCCGCTCGCCCCGGCGCGGGCACTGCTCGACGCGCTCGGCCTCGGCGGATACTTCGCCGCCATCGGCGCCGGCGATTCCTTTCCCGTGCGCAAGCCCGACCCGGCGCACCTCGCCGCCACGCTGGCGGCGGCCGGCGGCAGCCCGGCGGCCGCGCTGATGGTGGGCGACCACAGGAACGATCTCGCCGCCGCCGCCGGCCTCGGCGTGCCGGCGGTGTTCGCCGCCTGGGGCTACGGCAGGCCGGAATGGGCAACGGGAGCGGCGGCGGTGGCCACGCATTTCGGCGCCCTGCCGGAACTGGCTTCGCGCCTGCTCGGCGCTCCTTGAACGCTGCCGCCGCGCGGGCGCTTGACAGGGCAAACCGCCGCGCCCTATCAGACCGCTCCCGAACGGGCGCGTAGCTCAGCGGGAGAGCATTCGCTTCACACGCGAAGGGTCACAGGTTCAATCCCTGTCGCGCCCACCAGTTTTCCGGGGGGTCATTGCAACGTGCCGGGCAGTGGCCCGCACGGTGCGTCCTTAGACCGGCCGGCGGCCAAGGGTTGCCTGATGCCTGCTGCCTCCCCCACCCTCGCTCCGCCTCCCGAATCCCTCGACCTCGCCGTTTCCCTTGCCCTCGCCGCGCTGCCGCGCCCGGTGATCGCCGGGCTGCTCCGCCGCCTCGCCCAGGTGCTGCCGGCGCGCCATCCGAAGCTGGCGAAACGGCTCGCGGAACTCTCCGGCCGCCGCCTGCTGATCGTCCCCGACGAGCTTCCCTACACCTTCCTCATCAGCTTCCCGGCGGGCAGGCTCGTCATCACCCTGCCCGACCGCGCGCGCGCGCCGGAAGCCGACGCCACGCTGCGCGGCCCGCTCCGGCTGTTCTACGACCTCGTGCGCGGCGGGCGCGACGGCGACGCGCTGTTCTTCAGCCGCGAACTCACCGTCAGCGGCGACATGGGCGCCGCCGTCACCCTGCGCAACGCCATGGACGGCGCCGGCGTCGACCTGTTCGCCGAGTTCCTGAACCTGCCGCGCCCCGTCGGGCCGCTGGTATGGCGCGCGGGCGTGCTGCTCGACCGCTGCGCCGGCATCGTGCTGGCCCCGCTCGCCGCTCGCTGCACGCGCCTCGAGAACGAACTCGCCTCGGTGCGCGCCGAACTCCGCACCCTGCGCGAAGGCGCCCCCCGGCCGCGGCCGCGCGCCGCCACAGGCCTCGCCGCCCGCCTGGGAGCCAGGCCATGAGCGCCGCGCTGCAAACCACTACCGTGACGAAGCCGGAAATCGTCGCCCCCGCCGGCACCCCGGCGGCGCTGGTGGCCGCCATCAACGCCGGCGCCGACACCGTGTATTGCGGCTTCCGCGACGCCACCAACGCCCGCAACTATCCCGGCCTCAACTTCACCGCCGAGGATCTGAAGGAGGGCCTCGCCTACGCCCACGCGCGCGGGCGGAAGGTGAACGTCGCCATCAACACTTACGCCTCGGCCGGTTCCACCGGGGCCTGGCACCGGGCGATCGACACCGCCGCCGACCTCGGCGCCGACGCCGTCATCATGGCCGACATCGGACTGCTCGACTACACCGCGCGCCGCCACCCGAAGCTGAGGCGGCATCTCTCGGTGCAGGCGGGCGCCTCCACGCTGCCCTCCATCGAGTACTACTACGAGTCGTTCGGCATCAGCCGCATGATCCTGCCGCGCATGTTCACGGTCGAGGAGATCGCGGAACTGAAGACGCGCGTGCCGATCGAGATCGAGTGCTTCATCTTCGGCAGCCTGAGCCCGATGACCGAGGGCCGCTGCTCGCTTTCCGCCTACGCCACGGGCCGCGCGCCCAACCTCTGCGGCGTCTGTTCGCCGGCCGAGTTCGTCCGCTACGACACGGTGGAGGGCATGCTGGTCTGCCGCTTGGGCGACTTCGCGGTGAACGCCTTCGACGCCTCCGAGCCCGCCGGCTATCCCACCATCTGCAAGGGCCGCTTCATCGCCGGCGACTCCGCGACCGCGGCTTATGTGTTCGAGGAGCCGGAGTGCCTGAACGCCGCCACCCACATCGGCACACTGCGGCGCGCGGGGATCTGCGCCTTCAAGATCGAGGGCCGCCAGCGCGGGCGCTTCTACGTGGCCGAGGTGGTGGGCGCCTTCCGCGAACTGATCGACGCCGAGGCGAACGGCGAGCCGCTCGCCCGCCACAACGGGGCGATGGAGCAACTGCGCCGGCTCGCCGAGGGCGGCGAGGAAACCCAGGGCGCGCTGAAGCGGGGCTGGCGATGAGCACGGACACGCGAATCCGCCTCGGCCTCGGCCCGGTGCTGTTCCACTGGCCGGCGGACCGGCTGCGCGACTTCTACTTCCGCATCGCCGACGAGGCCGACTGCGACACGGTGTACGTGGGTGAGGCGGTGTGCTCGAAGCGCATGCCGCTCAACGCCGCGGTGCTGCCGGAAATCGTCGAGCGCCTGACGCGCGCCGGCAAGGAAGTGGTGCTCTCCTCCCTCGCCCTGATCGGCGACGACCGCGAGGTGGCGGCGATGACCGCGCTTATCGCGTCCGCGCCCGGACTGGTGGAGGCGAACGACGCCGCCGTGCTCAGGCTGCTGCGCGGCAGGCCGCACATCGCCGGGCCGTTCATCAACATCTACAACGAGGACGCGCTTGGCTTCCTCGCCGGCCAGGGCGTAGTGCGCGTGTGCCTGCCCTTCGAGCTGCCGGGAACCGTCATCGCCCGCCTCGCCGCGCTATCGCCCGTGCCGCTGGAAGTGCTGGTGTTCGGCCGCGTGCCGCTCGCCATCTCGGCCCGCTGCTTCCACGCCCGCGCCGAGGGCCGAAGCAAGGACAACTGCCAGTTCGCCTGCAACGCCGACGCCGACGGGCGTCTGGTGAGCACGGTGGAGGAGGTGCCGTTCCTGGCGCTGAACGGGCTGCAGACGCTTTCCGCCCGCGCCGCCAACCTGCTCGGCGAACTCGCGCCGCTGCAGGAAGCGGGCGTGCGCCGTTTCCGCCTGTCGCCGCACACGGGCGACATGAAGGCGACGCTGGCGCTGTTCCGCGCCGTGGCGGAAGGCCGGCAGGCGCCGGAAGAAGCCAGCGGGCGTCTCGCCCGACTGCACCCCAACCTCGAATTCGCCAACGGTTTCTACTATGGCGCGCCGGGCCACGACTATGTGGTGCGGCCGGTGAGCGCCGCCACCTTGGCGGTAAACGCCGCGAGGTAGGTCTCGAGGTCGAGGTGCCGTTCGGCGTGAAGCCGCGCGCCGCGCCGGAGTTTCCGGTTGAGGGCCCTGTCCTCCAGCAGCAGCAGGATGTTTTCCGCGAGCCTGTGCGGATCGAGCGGCGGGGTCAGCAGCCCCTGGCGGCGGTCGGCGGTGATGAACTCGCGCACCGGCTCGACGTCCGATGCGACGATCGCCGCGCCGCACGCCATCGCCTCGCGCAGCGACCAGGAGGCGACGAACGGGTAGGTAAGATACACGTGCGCGTCGGAGCGCTGCAGCAGCCGCAAATAGTCGGCATAGGGTAGCTGGCCCGGCAGCAGCACGCGCGAGGCGTCGTAGCGGCCGGCGATCTCCCGCTGGTAGTGCGCCCGCCAGGTGCTGCCGGAGAGGCGCGAGCCGTAGCTCACGTCGTCGCCGCCCACCAGCACCACCTTCACGTCGGGCCGCGCCCGCAGCAGGTCCGGCAGCGCCCGCATCATGATGTGGAAGCCCCGGTACGGCTCCAGGTTGCGGGCCACGTACGTCACCAGGCGTTCCTTCGGGCCGACCTGGAAGCGGCCCAGGGTGAACGGCCGGGTGCGGATTTCCGGGTTCGGGCGGCACTGGGCGAGATCCGCGCCCTCGGGCAGCACGTCGATCCGCTCCCGCGCCCAGGCCGGGTAGCGGGAATGCTGCCAGTGCGTCGGCGTCTGCCCGTGCTGGCCGAGCGCCAGCGCCAGATGGTTGACGATGTTCATGGCCCGGATGCGCGGGAACTGCTCCGGCCTCATCGGGAACTCGGGGTCGAAGTTCACGTCCTGGCCTTCCGTCTGGTAGTAGAACTCGAAATAGCCGAGCAGCGGCGTGCCCGGCCACACGTCGCCGAGGTCGAGCATCTCCCCCCAGCCGTGATGGCCGACGATGATGTCGGGCGCGAAGCCGAGGGCCTTCAGGTTGCGCGCCAGCACGGCGGCCGCCTCGGCGCGGCGCAGCGCGGAGTCGGTGTCGCGCAGAACCGGGTGCGCGGCGCGCGAAACGCCGGGCTTCTGGTAGATCACCCGGCGCACGCCGTCGATGCGGGTCTGGTTCGGCTCCGACAGGAAGACGATCTCGTTCGTCCTGGTCTTCAGCAGATGCCGGACAACATGCAGATACTGCCCGGGGAAGTTCTGGTGGACGAACAGGTAGCGCACGCGAAGCCTCGGTTCGTATGCAGCGGCGGGGCGCCCGGCGGGTTCAGCGGTCGCGCCGCGACACCGGGCGGGCGGGCTTGCCGGCGCGCCTGACGCCGCGCGAGGGCTGGGGCTTGCCGGCCGGCTGCGGCTTCGGCTTGCCGCGCGCCGGAGGCTTGGCGGCGACGGGCCGGGCCGGCGGTTTTTTCGTCTCGGGCATCTTCTTCGCCACGCTCCGCCGCGGCGGCTTCGCCGGCGCCTCGGCGGCAGCGCGCCCGGAGGCGGGTGCGGGCGCCTTCGCCCTCTCCGCAACGGCCGCGGGAGGAGCCTTGTCGGCAGGCATGACGATCGCCGCGCCCGCGGTGCCGCGCTTGCGGATCGCCACGGCGAAGGATTCCACCGGCGCGAGGCTTTCCGACTCGCAGGCCTCGCCGCCCGCCACCGGCCCGACGCTCGATCCATCGACGAAGGTGGCGGCGCAGAAGCATTCGTGCGTCTTGGCGCTGGCGCCGCGCAGGCGCACGCGCAGGCCCAGGATCGGCAGCGCCATGCCGCGGCTGCCGCAGAACTGGCCGCCCTCCACCCAGGGCGACGACCAGCCGCGGCCGAGCACCGCCTGGTATTCGATGTCGTCGGCGAGAACGCCGAGGCTGGCGCGCGGGGCGATGGCGAACCCCTCCACCCAGCGCTGGCTGCCGCGCTCGCCTACCCAGGTGCCGAGCGGGCAGCCAACGTCGCCCTGGCCCTGCACGTGCGCGAGCATGTCCACTTCCTGCGTCGAGACCGGCACCGGGGCCACGGCCGCCATCGGCTGCCGCGCGCCCGCGTCCAGCAGCCGCACCACCTGCAGGCTGGGCGCGGTCGCCGCGTCGGCGTCCGGCGCCTGGTAGATGGTGACCAGCACCTGCGCCACCCCGCCGCTCACCCGGAGCAGCGCGGCGTCGCCCGCACCGTGCAGCCAGCCGTCGTCGCGGAAGCCGCGGATCATCACCGCCTCGGGCCGTCCGTGCGGCCCCGGCGGCAGCGACAGCCGCACCCCCGGCAGGCCGGTCCCCGCGTCGCCCGCCCGCGACGGACTCTGGATGACGCAGTATAGCCCGGCCTCGAGCGTCATCAGATGGCCGCTCACCTTCAGTTCCGTCATCGCGCGGCTGGTGCGCCGGGAGGGATCAGAAGCCTCGGACATGCAGAAATATCCTCTCCAGGGCGCCGCCTGCGCGCGCTTCCATGACGGTGGAAATATAGCGTTACAGCGTTATTCTTGGACTGTCGGCAGGCGGACCGCAAGCAGGGCGTTGTTGACGGCGCCGCCGCCCTGCCCGAGCGGCAGCACCACGCCACCGCCGCGCCGGCGCACCCGTTCGGCCATGGCGCCGATGTCGAACACCGCAGCGGCAAGCCCGGCCTCCCACGCCTCGCCGAGGGTGAACCCCCAGGCCTCCGGCCACAGTGAAGGCAGGAAGGCGAGATGGGCGTTCTGCGCGCGGATCTCCGCCACGGCGTTTTCTGGCGCATACGGGCCGGTGACGAAGACGGCGCCGGTGGCGTGGAGCGCCGCGTCGTCCGGCGTATGGCCGACGACGACGAAGCGAAGCGGCAGCCTGCGGTTCGCGGCGTCGCGCGCACAGTCGAGCAGCACCGCGTAGCCCTTCTCCGGGCCGATGCCTCCCACTACGCACACCACCCTCACGGGGGCGGGCGCAACCGGCGGCGGCGGCGGCAGCGCCGCATCGTCGCCGAGCGGCGCCACCTCGGCGGCGAGCGCGGGAAAGTAGCGGCGCAGACGAGTGGCCATATCGCGCGAAGGCACCACCACCCGGCGTGCCGCGGCGAACTGCGCCGCCGTGGCCTCGCGCAGCGTCCGGGCGGAGATCTCCGCCTCCAGCCGCGAGCCGGCGTCCGCCACGCAGGCCTCGCAGGCCCGGGGATTCTCCGGCTCGCCGCAGTAGCGGCCCGAGCCTCCGGTAAGGGTGATGCGCGGGCAGATGCCGGCGTAGTCGTGCACGTGAACATCGAAAGGAACGCCGAGGCATCCGGCGATCGTGCCCGCCAGCGGATGGTGGCCGAGCAGATGGTGCAGTTCCACCGCCTCCACCCGCGCCCGCCGCAACAGGGCGAGCAGCCCGGCGAATTCGGCCGGCAGGGCGAAGCGCAGGTTAGGGATGGAGAGCGCCGGATCGTCGAGCCGGCAGCGTCCGGGCCGGTAGGCGCGCATCTCCGCCACGGCGCGTTCCGGGCGCAGCACCAGGGGCCGCCGGCCTTCCGCCCGCAGCGCGGAAAGGCGCGCCTGCACCACCTTCTCCACCCCGCCGCCGGAATCATGGGTGATCAGCAGCACCGCCCGCCGCCGCGAGGTGGCGCGAAGGCGCGCGGCGTCGAGCCGCGCCCGCGCTCCAGCCAGCGGATCGGCCGCCTCGAAAGCGGCCACCGTCTGCCGCCAGCCGGGATAGAGCGTTTCCAGCACCGCGAGGTTGCGCCGGAGCAGGAACGTCCGCGCCGGCCCAAAGGAAGCGCCGCCGCGATGGGCGACGAAGGCCGGCGGCACGGCGACATGCCGCCAGCCGAGCCGGCGCGCGCGCAGGCAGAAATCGTTCTCCTCCCCATAGCCCTGGGCGAAAACGTCCTCGCGCAGCAGGCCGGTGCCGGCGAGACACTCGCGGCGGATGAGCATGCAGAAGCCGACCGCCGTGGGAACATCCACCGCCGCCCCGGGGTTCGCCGCCGCCGCCAGGGCGCCGAGGCGTGCGAGCGCCGCTCCCTCGGGCAGCGGGTTGAGGCATCCCGCCTCCGGGTAGCCCACGATCGAGGCGTCGTTGGAGAACGGCGTGGCGGTGCCGATGTCCCCCTCCGCGTGCACGGCGGCGGAAAGCGCCGCGAGCCAGCCCGGCGCCGGCAGCGTGTCGCTGTTCAGCAACGCCACGTCGGGGCGGTCGGGAAGGCGGAGCGCGCGGGCGAGCCCGGCGTTGGCCGCCGCCGGAAAACCCCGGGCACGGCGGTGACGGAGCAGCAGGATGCGCCCCGCGCTCGCCAATGCGTCGAGCGCGGCGGCGAGTTCCGGCTCCGGGCTCGCGTCGTCCACCACCACCACCGGCGCCGCCGGCGCGGTGGCGAACACCTGGCGCAGGCAGGCAAGCGTCGCCCCGGCCGCACCGTGCACCGGCACCACCACCGCCGCCGGGCGTGCCGGATCGGAGTGGACCGGCGGGCGTGGCCCGTCTTTCCCCCAGGGCGCCGGCGCGGGGCGCGGCAGCACCGGGCTTCCGAGCAGCGGCACGCCGTTCTCGCCCAGCACGGCGAGAGGGCCGGTCGCGCCGGCCAGCCGCTTGTGGCCGACGGTGAAGCGCCGCGGCCGGGCCAGCGGGCGGACCGCCTCCATGGCGAGGTCGCGCGCCCGCACGGTGCAGAGAAGGGCACCATCGGCATCCCGCACGACGAGAAGCGGCGAACGCCCGGGGTCGGCAGGGTGCCACGCCCAGCCGGCGAGCCCACCGGCGGCGGCCTCGACGCCACCCTCGACACGCCCGAGGGCGGCGAGGTCGATCGGACTGCCGAGCAGGTCACGCCCGTCGGCGAACAGGCAGAGCAGGCCCTGTGCGGGCGGATCGGCGAGCCGCGCCGGCGCCAGCCGCCGGCCGGCCAGTTCGGCGCGGATGCTTCCCTCGGCCTCCGCCACCACCGCGCCTCCGGGCCTGCGCCCGCACCATCCGGGAGCGGAAACAGCCGCCGCCACTCGCCGCGCCAGGGCGGCGGCTTCGGCGTTCGGCAGCGCGTGGCGGCCGAGCATCCCTGCCAACGCCGCCGCCGCCCGCACCGGCTGACCGCAGTCCATCTCGGCGGTGGCCAGCGCCACCCACGCCTCGGCGGCATCGCTCGCTGCCGCGGCGACCGCCAGCGCCGCCGCCGCGCGCGCCGGCTCGCCGGCCCGGAGGAGGGCGAGCCCGAGCGCGTAG
>JAJXZO010000226.1 GCA_021780035.1 Pseudomonadota bacterium | reverse complement strand
CCGCGGCTGTCGGCTTCCTCCACCGACGCCAACATCGCCATGAGTCTCGGCATCCCGGCGATCAAGATCGGCTCCGGCGGCACGGGCGGGCGCGGGCACTCGCTCGAGGAATGGATCGACGTCGAGAAAAAGGCGAGCGTGCGCGGTATGGCCGCCGGGCTGGTCACCCTGCTCGCCATCGCCGGCATGGAGGCGGGCTGATGGCCTGGTTGCAGACGTCCGACGGGCTCCGGCTCGCCTATCTGGTGGACAATTTCACCGACCCGTGGAAGCCCGCCGCCACCGTGGTGCTGCTGCACGCGGCGATGTCGAACGCCCGCCGGCTGGCCCGCATGGTGCCCGCGCTCGGCCGCCACGCGCGGGTGGTGCGCATCGATCTGCGCGGCCACGGCGCCTCGGAGGTGCCGCCGCCGGAGGCGCCGCTCTCCATGCCCCGGCTGGTGGCCGACGTGGTCGAGGTGCTGAACCGGCTGGGCGTCGAGAAGGCGCATTTCGTCGGCGTGGCCATGGGCGGCTCGGTGGCGCAGAACGTCGCCCTCGCCGCGCCTTCGCGGGTGCGAAGCCTCAGCCTGTTCGGCTCGCTGCCCGGGATGGCGGCGAGCCCGGTGCGCGACTGGCCCGCGCGCATCCGCGCCGAAGGGCTGCGCGGCTTCGTGGAATCGACGCTGGCCGAGCGCTTCGACCCCGCCCGCACCGAGCCCGCGCTGCTCCGCTGGTTCGTGGACGACTGCGCCCGGATCGACCCCGAGTATGCCGCCCGCTACTTCGAACTGATGGCCGGGCTCGACTGGAGCGACCAGCTGCACCGCATCACCTGCCCGGCCCTGGTGGTGATGCCGGGGGCGGAATCGATCGGCGGCACCGCGCGCTACCACTACATGCACGAATGCCTGCCGGACGCGCGGCTGCTCGTCTACGAGGGCATGCCCCACAACGTCTGCGACGCCGACCCCGACCGCTGCGCGGCCGACGTGCTCGCCTTCCTGCGCGAGCGCTTCGGCGATCCGCTCGAGGCCTGACGCCGCCTCAGTGGATCAGCTTCCACTTGCCGTCCTTGAGCGTCACCAGCACGCGCGAGCGCGTATCGACGCCGAAGCGCTCGCCGGGGTGGAAGTTGTAGATCGCCTGCACGCCGACGACGTTCTTCGTGGTGGTCAGCGCCTGCAGCAGCGCCGCGCGGAAGGCCTCCGTGCCGGGCTTGGCGCCGGCCTTCAGTGCCTCGCCGATGGCGTTGTAGGTGACTTGCAGGGCATCGAAGGCGTAGCCGGAGAAGGGGTTCACCGCGCCGGCGCCGTTCGCCTTGTGATAGAGCGAGTCGAACTTCGCCACCTCGGCCTTGATCGGATTGCCGTCGGGCAGCTGCGCGGCCACCACGATCGGCCCGGCCGGGGCGATCACGCCCTCCGCCGACTTGCCGGCGATGCGCACGAACTCGTCGTTGATGATGGCGTGGGAGGAGTACACCGGCCCGGTCCAGCCGTGCTCCGCCAGCGCGATGTGCGGCAGCGCCCCCGGCGCGCCGGAGCCGCCGGTGAACATGGCGTCGGGGTGGGCGGCGATCATCTTCAGCACCTGCGGGGTGACGGAGGTGTCGTTCCGCGCATAGCGCTCGTCATCGACGATGCGGATGCCGAGCTTGTCGGTGTTCTGCTTCAGCCCGGCGAGCACGGCGTCGCTGAAGGCGTCGTTGAAGCCGATGAAGGCCACGGTGTGCACGCCGGCCTTCTGCATGTGTTCCGCCACAGCGGACAGCACGAGGCCCATCGGCTGCGGGATGGTGATCTCGTAGGCGCCGGCCGGCCCGGGGATGGCGCCGTTCGCGGTGTAGACCATCGGCACCTTCGCCTTGGCGGCGACGCTGTAGACGGCGTTGGAGACCGGCGTGCCGGCGGAGCCGACGATGACGTCGGCGTGGTCCTCCTCGATCAGCTTGCGGGCAGCGCGGGCGCCGGCGGAGGGGTCGGACTGGTCGTCGATGGCGATGACATGGATCTTCTGCCCGCCGATGTCCGGCGTGCCGGCCTCGGCGGCGGCGAATCCCTTCATGTAGGGCAGCCCGATGGAGGAGACCGGGCCGGTCATCGACATGACCACGCCGATGGTCACGTCGGCCCGCGCCGGACCGGCGAGTGCGACCGCCGCGAGGCCTGCCAGCAGCGTTCCGACGAGCTTCCTCATTGACGCCATCCCTCGAATGTTTTTTCAGACGCACGCGCGTCCTGCGGCGCGGCGCGGCGGCGAAGCGTAGCCTGCCTTCGCCGTGAAGCAAAGCGGGTGCGAAGGACCGGGTGAAGGCGGGAGATGACGACACAACTGGCATTGCTGCTGGCCCAGGACGGTATCACCAACGGCGCCATCTACGTGCTCGTCGCGCTCGGTATCGTGCTGATTTTCCTGGTTACCCGCGTCATCTTCATCCCGTTCGGCGACCTCGTCGCCATCGCCGCGCTGACGCTCGCCGAACTCGAGCAGGGCCACCGGCCGGGCACGCTGTGGCTGCTCGCCGGGCTTGCCCTGCTCGCCTTCGCCTTCGAGGCCGTGAGCCTTGCCCGCGCGCGGGCCGCGCGGCGGATCGGCCGGGCGGCGCTGCTCTATCTCGCGCTGCCGGCGCTGCCGCTGGTTGCGGCGCTGGCGGTGGCGGGCCGCGCGGCGCCGGATTGGCTGCTGGTTCTGCTTGCCATCGGCCTGGTGCTGCCGATGGGTCCGCTGCTGTGGCGCGTGGCCTTCCGGCCGATCGCCGATTCGCCGGTGCTGGCGCTGCTGATCGTTGCCGTGGTGCTGCACTTCGCCATCTCCGGCCTGGCGCTGGCGATCTTCGGGCCGGAAGGGATGCGGCCGCGGCTGCTGCTGGAGGGAGGGATTTCCCTGGCAGGACTGCGGGTTTCCGCGCAGAGCCTGCTGATGATTTCAGCGTCGGCAGCCAGTTCGATGTTTTTATGGCTGTTTTTCGAGCGCACCGTGCTGGGCAAGGCGCTGCGGGCGACGGCGGTGAACCGGCTCGGGGCGCGGCTCGTCGGCATCCGGCCCTCGGTTTCCGGCGCGCTCGCCTTCCTGCTCGCCTCCCTGCTCGCCGCCGTCTCCGGCGTGCTGATCGGCCCCATCAACACGCTGGCCTACGACTCGGGCTTCATCCTGGGCCTGAAGGCCTTCGTCGGAGCCATCATCGGCGGCAGCCTGGCGAGCTATCCGGGCGCGGCGCTGGGTGCGGTGTTCGTGGGCCTGCTGGAGAGCTTCACCGCCTTCTGGTCGAGTTCGCTGAAGGAGGTGGTGGTGTTCGGCCTGCTGGTGCCGGTGCTGGTGGTGCGCTCGCTGCTGACGCGGCGCGACGACTCCGATACCGAGGGCGAGGACGCGCTGTGAACCGCACCCGCCTCATCGCCACCGTCGGCGTGGCGGTGGCCGCGCTGCTGCCGCTCGTGCTCGGCCCCTACTGGGTGACGCTGCTCGCCTATGCCGGCACCTCGACGCTGGCGGCGCTCGGCCTCGTGCTGCTCACCGGGGTGGGTGGGCTGACATCGTTCGGACAGGCGGCGTTCGTCGGCATCGGTGCCTACGCCACCGCCTGGTACACCACCGCGCTCGGCGGCTCGCCCTGGGTGGGCCTGCTGCTGGGGCTGGCCGTCGCGGGCGTGGTGGCGCTG
>JAJXZO010000179.1 GCA_021780035.1 Pseudomonadota bacterium | reverse complement strand
GGCCGAGGTCGTCCTCGCGGTGCGCCGGCCGGGCGCGGCCGAACTTGCCGGAATGAAGGCGGGCACCGTGCTGGCCGGCATGCTCGAACCGTTCGATGCCGACGGGATCGCGGCGATGAACGCGGCAGGCCTCACGGCGTTCGCGCTCGAAGCCGCGCCGCGTACGACCCGTGCGCAGAGCATGGACGTGCTGTCGTCGCAGGCCAACATCGCGGGCTACAAGGCGGTGCTGCTCGCGGCCAACACCTACGGGCGGCTGATGCCGATGCTGATGACCGCCGCCGGGACGATCAAGGCGGCGCGCGTCGTGATCCTGGGCGCCGGCGTGGCCGGTCTGCAGGCGATCGCCACCGCCAAGCGGCTGGGTGCGGTGATCGAGGCGTCCGACGTGCGGCCGGCGGTCAAGGAGCAGATCGAATCGCTGGGCGCGAAGTTCATCGACGTGCCCTTCGAGACCGACGAGGAGCGCGACGCCGCCAAGGGAACGGGCGGCTACGCGCGGCCGATGCCGCAGAGCTGGCTGGACCGGCAGAAGGCCGAGGTGGCCAAGCGCATCGCGCAGGCCGACATCGTCATCACCACCGCGCTCATCCCGGGCCGCAAGGCGCCGGTCCTGGTGACCGAGGAAATGGTGCGCTCGATGAAGCCCGGCTCGGTGGTGCTGGACATGGCGGCCGAGCAGGGCGGCAACTGCGCGCTGACCGAACCGGGAACGACGGTCGTCCGCCACAACGTCCACATCATCGGGCTGGGAAATCTTCCGGCGCTGGTGCCGGCGGACAGTTCCGCGCTCTATGCCCGCAACCTGCTCGACTTCCTCAAGCTCGTGATCGACAAGGACGGGAAGTTTTTCATCAATCAGGAAGACGACATCGTGCGCGCATGTCTGCTGTGCCACGGTGGGGAGATCTTCCGCAAATAATCTTGCGCAGTTGCGGCCGCCGCCGCAGTTGCCAACGGGGTTGCCAACAGGGTTGCCAAGCGGGCCGGACATCCGCCCGCGGCACCAGAGAACGAACGGAAAAATCATGGAAGTCGTCAATCACACGGTCATCAACCTCATCATCTTCGTGCTCTCGGTCTATGTGGGGTACCACGTCGTCTGGAACGTCACGCCGGCGCTGCATACGCCGCTCATGTCGGTGACCAACGCCATCTCGGCGATCATCATCGTCGGCGCGATGCTCGCCGCCTCGCTCACCGCCACGCCGCTGGGCCGGGGCATGGGCATCGCCGCGGTGACGCTGGCGTCGGTGAACGTCTTCGGCGGCTTTCTGGTGACCCGACGCATGCTCGAGATGTTCCGCAGGAAGGATCCCAGGCCGGGGTCTGCCGATTCTTCCGCGAAAAAGCACTGAGGCGGGGTCCGCGATGGTTCTGAGCATGAACGTCGTCGTTCTCCTGTACCTCGTCGCCTCGGTGTTCTTCATCCAGGCGCTCAAGGGCTTGTCCCACCCATCGACCGCGCGCCGCGGCAACGTGTTCGGCATGACCGGCATGGCGATCGCGGCGGCGACCACCATTGCCGTCGTGCTCCAGTTCCACCCGGGCGCCGCGGGCGCCGGCATTGCGCGGATTCTCGTCGGGCTGGTGCTGGGCGGCGGCATCGGCGCCTACATCGCGCGCACGGTGCAGATGACCAAGATGCCGGAGATGGTCGCCTTCATGCACTCGATGATCGGCCTGGCGGCGGTGTGCATCGCCGTGGCCGTGAAGGCGGAGCCCTGGGCGTTCGGCGACACCTCCTATGGCGGCGCGATTCCGCTCGGCAACAGCATCGAGCTGTTCATCGGCGCGTTCATCGGCGCCATCACCTTCTCGGGCAGCGTGATCGCCTTCGGCAAGCTCTCGGGGCGCTACAAGCTGCGGGTCTTCCGCGGCGCGCCGGTGGTGTTCGCCGGCCAGCATCTGCTCAACCTCGTCCTGGCGGGCGTGATGATCGGCATGGGCATCGGCTTCGTCGTGACCCAGCTGTGGTGGCCCTTCCTGCTGATGCTGGCGATCGCCTTCGTCCTGGGCGTGCTCATCATCATTCCGATCGGCGGCGCCGACATGCCGGTGGTGGTTTCGATGCTCAACAGCTATTCCGGCTGGGCGGCGGCGGGGATCGGCTTCTCGCTCAACAACCCGATGCTCATCATCGCCGGCAGTCTGGTGGGATCGAGCGGCGCGATCCTCTCGTACATCATGTGCCGGGCGATGAACCGGTCGTTCTTCAACGTCATTCTGGGTGGGTTCGGGGCCGAACCCGCAGCCGCAGTCGCCGCCGGCGAGCAGGTTCAGCGGCCGGTGAAGTCGGGTTCCCCCGACGATGCCGCGTTCCTGCTGGCCAACGCCGAGTCGGTGATCGTCGTGCCCGGCTACGGCCTGGCGGTGGCGCGGGCCCAGCATCCGCTCAAGGAACTGACCGACAAGCTCATCGCCAAGGGCGTGCGCGTGCGCTACGCCATCCATCCCGTCGCCGGCCGCATGCCGGGCCACATGAACGTGTTGCTCGCCGAGGCCGAGATCCCCTACGATCTGGTCTTCGAGATGGAGGAGATCAATCCGGATTTCAGCGACACCGACGTGGTCCTCGTGCTGGGCGCCAACGACGTCGTGAATCCCGCGGCCAAGGATCCGGGCTCGCCGATCGCCGGCATGCCGATCCTCGAGGCGTACAAGGCGCGGCAGGTCATCGTCAACAAGCGCAGCATGGCCTCCGGCTATGCGGGTCTGGACAATGAGCTCTTTTACATGGACAAGACCATGATGGTGTTCGGCGATGCCAAGAAGGTGGTCGAAGACATGGTGAAGGCGATCGAGTGAACGGGGGGCTCCCGCCATCCGTTTTTGCCGGAATGCCGCGGCGGTTCGATCCCCGCCCGGTGGGCCTGGACCAGGCCCGCTCCCTCCTGACCGAATCGCTGGCCCTGTTCCGGAAGGCTCCGGGCCGTCTGACGGGCCTCTTCCTGCTGGTGTTTTTCCCCGTCCAGTTGCTGCCCGCGCTGCCGTACTTCGGCATGCCGCTGCGCGAGGCGCTGGCCGCGATCGGGTATGCAGGAATTTTCGTGGCGCTCGAAGCCGTGCGGCTCGGGCGGAAGGCTGCGCTGCCGAACATGGCGGTGCCCTGGCGTCTGCCCCCCGACAAGATCCTGCTGCTGGTGGCGAGCGGTCTGGTTCCCCTGCTGGGCGTGCTGTTCGTCTGGTGGGCCGACTGGGGCGGCGACGCGCTCAGCGCCTACCTGAGCGGCGCCACGCCGGACGTCGCGCTGCCGGCGCGCCAGGAGGTCGAGTTCGTCGTGGTGTCCAACCTGCTCGGCATGCCATTGCTCTTCGTGCAGCCGCTCGCCGTGCTCTACTCGTGGTCCGGTTCCCGAACCCTGGCGGCGTCCCTGCTCGCCTGGGCCGCGAACTGGCGTTGGGTGGCAATGCTGGCGCTGGGCATGATTCCGGTGGCGATCGGGCTCGACTCGCTCGAGCCGCGGACCGTGCTGGACCTTTTTCTGACGTTGGCGGTGGCGGCAGCAGTGGAACTGGGGGTGTGCGTGTTCACGCTGACGCTGTTGCAGCGTTCCTTGCGCCTGGGCGCAGAGGGCTAGGGTGAGGATGATGACAAGAAACCATCGGTTCGCGGTTGCACTGGCCGCATTGCTGCTTGCCGGCTGCGACCA
>JAJXZO010000039.1 GCA_021780035.1 Pseudomonadota bacterium | reverse complement strand
CCGCGAACCCTTGCCGTACTTCGGACTGAATGCCAGCCGCCGTGTGCTGCGCTGCGCGCCGAGCGCGCGCGGCGCCACGGACCGGCCGACCACTTCGGCGGCACAGGGTTGACAGGTTTCGGGCAGCGGCTGGCTCATGCGTCTCTCCGTTCGGCATCGTCCTGCGGATGCCGGAGAGGAGCCCCGCGCGGATGCGACACGACGCCGCTGCGCAAGCTGCCCATCTGCCGGGGCGCCTTCGCGCCGCCGCAGGAGTTGGCACCGTCGCGGAACATTCCGCAGGTTGCCCCGGCTTCAAAGGGCCTGTCCCTCAGCCGGTCTCGATGAGTGTGGCGGATTCTGCTGCCATCCATGCACGTGTGTCAATAGACGTCTAAACGTCTGGACGTTTATATGCCCATTAGAAATGTCTACCAAAGTTGGACGACGCCAACGCTGCGACCGACCGACCACCAAGCGCCGGATGCGCCGATCCGTCGCCGCCCCTGCACCCATGGCGACCCTCTGCGGTATGCCATGCCGGCCTTGCCCTTGCTTCCATGGCGCCGCCCGCATTCCGCCACCGGCCAGCCAGTGCCGCTTCATGCGCGAACTGCTAGCTTTGCCCGGATGAACCACGCCACCCTACCCGACCTTGGCGCCGCCCTTCAGCGCGAAGGTTTCGCCTTCGTCGCCGCCGATGCCATGCGCGATCTGCTGGGCGCGGATTCGCTTGCCGACTGGCCGGCATTCGCCGCGAGCTGGAACACGCTGGGCGACGACCGCTACCTCGCCGCCCGCGGCCGCCACCGCCGGCGCCGGCATGCGGTATTCACCGCCGATGTCGATGGCGCGATCCGCCGCGAACCGCACCAGCCGCATTACCAGAGCCTGGCCTACAACGCCCTGCAGGGCGGCATCGAGCGCTGGTTCGAACCGCTGGACCCGGCCATCGCGGACGGCGCCAGCCTGCGGCGCATCCTTGCCTTCTGCCGCGACGGCTTCGGCGCCCTGGCGCCGCAGACGCGGAACTGGCGCATCGAGGTGCACCAGTTCCGCATCGAGGCGCGCGCCGACGCAGCCGGCGAGCCCACACCCGAGGGCGTGCACCGGGACGGCGTGGACTATGTGCTGGTGCTGCTGATCGACCGCGAGAACATCGAACGCGGCACCACCACCGTCCATGCCCCGGATGGCCGCGAACTGGGCCAGTTCACCCTGGTCCAGGCCTTCGATGCGGCACTGCTGGACGATCGCCGCGTGTTCCACGGCGTCACCCCGGTGGTGCCGAAGGATCCTGCGCAGGCCGCGCACCGCGACGTGCTGGTGGTGACGTTCAAGGCCGCCTGACCAACCGACACCCCCAAGGAACACCATGCTCCCACGCCTCCCGAAACGCGCCTTCGCCTTCGCCGCGCTGCTGCTCGCCGCGCAAGCCACGCTGGCCCAGACGCCGCCTACGGTGCAGCTGCAGGACCTCACCTGGACCGAGATCCGCGACCAGGTCCACGCCGGCAAGACCACCATCATCATCCCCATCGGCGGCACCGAACAAAGCGGCCCCTACATCGCGGTGGGCAAGCACAACCGGCGTGCCACGGTGCTGGCCGAGCGCATCGCGCAGAAGCTCGGCAATGCCCTGGTGGCGCCCACTGTGGACTACGTGCCGGAAGGCAGCTATGCGCCGCCGACCTCGCACATGCGCTTCCCCGGCACCATCACCATCCCGGACGCCACCTTCGAGCAGTTGCTGGAATCGGCCGCGAACAGCTTTGCCGTGCACGGCTTCCGCAACGTCGTCTTCCTGGGCGACCACGGCGGTTACCAGAGGGACCTGCGGCAAGTAGTCGCACGACTCGACCGGCAATGGGCCGGCCGGCCGGCACGCGCCTTCGCCCCGCCGGAATATTACGAGGCGAGTTCCACCGGCTTTGCGCAGATCCTGCGCCGGCACGGCATCCGCGACGACGAGATCGGCACCCACGCCGCGCTGGCCGACACCTCGCTGCAACTGGCCGTGGCGCCGCAGATGGTGCGGCTGAGGGCCCTGCGCGCTGCGCCGAAACCCGGTGCCGCCGATGGCGTGTACGGCGGCGACCCGCGCCGCTCCAGCGCCGCGCTGGGCCAGCTCGGCGTCGATGCCATCATTTCGCGGACCGTCGAGGCGATCCGCAAGGACACAGCTGGGCGATAATCCCGCCGTCGCTCCCCCATACCCACAGCGAATCCGATCATGACTTCACCGTTCCGCTTCTCCCGCATCGCCCTGCTCGCCGCCCTCTGCGCCGCCCCGCTGGCGGCCAGTGCCGCCTCGGCCATCCACACCGTGCCCGGCATGCCGCCGGTGACGAACCCCAACAACCTCTACAGCGACGCCGGCGCCAACATGTTCAGCCCGGCCGTGGCCGGCGCGTTGCCGCGCATCTACGTGCCCAACCTGCGCGGCGACAGCGTCACGGTGATCGACCCGGCCACCTACAAGGTGCTCTACACCTTTCCGGTCGGCCGCAGCCCGCAGCACGTGGTGCCCTCGTACGACCTCAAGACGCTGTGGGTCACCAACAACGCCGAGGGCCGTACCGACGGCAGCCTGACGCCGATCGACCCCAAGACCGGCCGGCCCGGCAAGGCGATCCCGGTGGACGACCCGTACAACATGTATTTCACGCCCGATGGCAAGTACGCCATCGTGGTGGCCGAGGCACACGCGCGGCTGGATTTCCGCGATCCGCACACGATGGCGCTGAAGTTCAGCGTGAACGCGCCAGAGTGCAAGGGCATCAACCACGCCGACTTTTCCATCGACGGCCGCTACGCGATCTTCACCTGCGAATTCGGCGGCAAGCTGGTCAAGATCGACATGGTCAACCACAAGGTGCTGGGCTACCTCGATCTCGACAAGCACGGCATGCCGCAGGACATCCGCGTTTCGCCCAACGGCAAGGTGTTCTACGTGGCCGACATGATGGCTGACGGCGTGTTCCTGATCGACGGCGACAGCTTCACCAAGATCGGCTTCATCCGGACCGGCATCGGCACGCACGGCCTGTATCCCAGCCGCGACGGCACCAAGCTGTATGTCGCCAACCGCGGCTCCAACCTGGTGCACGGCCCGCACCATGGCCCGGGCAGCGTGTCGGTGATCGACTTCGCCACGCGCAAGGTCATCGCCAACTGGCCGATCCCCGGCGGCGGCAGCCCCGACATGGGCAACGTCAGCGCGGACGGCAAGACGCTGTGGCTCTCCGGCCGCTTCGACGACGTGGCTTACGCCTTCAACACCACTACCGGCAAGGTGCGCATCATCAAGGTTGGCGCAGAACCGCATGGGATCGCCGTATGGCCGCAGCCGGGCCGCTACTCGCTGGGGCATACCGGCATCATGCGCTGACGCCTTAGCCACACGCTTCTGCGAAAAGCCCGGCGCAAGCCGGGCTTTTCGCTTTTCGGATTGCTCCTACGCCCCGTCGCCCACCCTGCCCTTCGGCGCAGCGGCCGAACCGGCCAGAATGCCGCCGTCGATGTGAAGCTCGCTACCGGTCATGTAGCACGCCTCGTCCGAAGCGAGCAGCACGGCAATGGCCGCCACCTCCTCCGGCCGGCCGAAACGCCGCAACGGCGTGTCCTTGACGAATGCCGCCATGTTCGCTTCACGTTCCTCGCCCCGCCCAAGCATCGGCTC
>JAJXZO010000209.1 GCA_021780035.1 Pseudomonadota bacterium | reverse complement strand
TTCGGCGCCTCGCCCATCACGCTCGCCGAGTTCGACCTCGCCGACCGCGCCTTCGAGATCAACCGTCGCGCCGGCGAGATCGCCCGCGAGGCCGCAGAGGCGTTCGCCGACGGCCGCCCGCGCTGGGTGCTGGGCGACATCGGCCCCGGCACGAAACTCCCGAGCCTCGGCGCCGTCGCCTACGACGCGCTGGAGGCGGCGCTCGCCGAGCAGGCCCGCGGGCTGATCGCCGGCGGGGTGGACGCCATCCTGATCGAGACCTGCCAGGATCCGCTGCAGATCAAGGCGGCGGTGAACGGCGCCCGCATCGCCCTCGCCGAGGCCCGCCGGACCATGCCGATCTTCGTGCAGGTGACGGTGGAGACCACCGGCACGCTGCTGGTCGGCCCCGACATCGCCGCCGTGGCCACCATCGTGCAGGCGCTCAGCGTCGATCTTCTCGGCATGAACTGCGCCACCGGCCCGCAGGAGATGGCCGAGCACATCCGCTGGCTCGGCGCCAACTGGCCCACCCTCGTCAGCGTGCAGCCGAACGCGGGGCTGCCGGAACTGGTCGATGGCCAGACGCGCTATCCGCTCCGCCCGGAGGTGATGGCGCACTGGGTGGAGCGGTTCGTCACCGAGGACGGCGTGAACCTCGTCGGCGGCTGCTGTGGCACCGACACACCGCACATCGAGGCGCTCGATGCCATGCTGCGCCGCCTGGGCGAGCCGCGCCCGGCGCCAGTGGCACGCAAGGTGGTTTGGATACCGGCGGTGGCGAGCCTCTACCAGCAGGTGCCGCTCAGGCAGGAAAACGCCTTCTTCGCCATCGGCGAGCGCTGCAACGCCAACGGCAGCAGGAAGTGGCGGGAGGCGCAGGAGAACCACGACTGGGACGGCTGCGTCGCCATCGGCCGCGAGCAGCAGGCCGAGGGCAGCCACGCGCTCGACCTCTGCACCGCCTTCGTCGGCCGCGACGAGAAATCCGAGATGGACGAGGTGGTCCGCCGCTTCACCGCCTCCGTAAACACGCCGCTGGTGATCGATTCCACCGACACCGCGGTGATCGAGAGCGCGCTGAAACTCCACGGCGGCAAGACCATCATCAACTCCATCAACTTCGAGGACGGCAAGGAGGAGGCGCACCGGCGCCTGCTGCTCGCGCGCCGCTTCGGCGCCGCGGTAGTGGCGCTCACCATCGACGAGGAGGGGATGGCGAAGACGCCCGAGCGCAAGCTCGCCGTCGCCGAGCGGCTGGTGGAGTTCGCCTGCACGCGCCACGGCCTGCCGCAATCCGACCTGCTGATCGACCCGCTCACCTTCACCATCGCCACCGGCAACGAGGACGACCGCAAGCTCGCGCTGTGGACCCTCGAAGGCATCCGGCTGATCCGCGCCCGCTTCCCCGAGGTGCAGATCGTGCTCGGCCTTTCCAACGTGAGCTTCGGCCTGCGCCCCGCCGCGCGCGCAGTGCTGAACTCGGTGTTCCTCGACCGCGCGGTCGCCGCCGGCATGACCGGCGCGATCGTGCACGTCTCGAAAATCCGGCCGCTGCACGGCATCCCCGCCGAGGAGGCGGAGGTTGCCGCCGACCTCATCCTCGATCGCCGCCGCGAGGGCTACGACCCCCTGCAGCGCATGCTGGAAATCTTCGCCGACCGCACCACGGCGGCCGCGAGCGCGCCGATCGCCGCCACCACCATCGAGGAGAAGCTGAAGCGCCGCATCATCGACGGCAACCGCAAGGGGCTCGACGAAGACCTCGCCGCCGCCATGCAGACGCATCCGCCGATCGAGATCATCAACTCCATCCTGCTCGACGGGATGAAGGTGGTGGGAGAACTTTTCGGGTCGGGAAAGATGCAGCTTCCCTTCGTGCTGCAGAGCGCTGAGACGATGAAAGCGGCGGTGGCCTTCCTCGAGCCGCACATGGAACGGAAAGAGGGCGAGCAGAAGGGCACCATCGTTCTGGCCACGGTGAAGGGCGACGTGCACGACATCGGCAAGAACCTCGTCGACATCATCCTCACCAACAACGGCTACCAAGTGGTGAACCTCGGCATCAAGGTGCCGCTCGCGGAGATGCTGGCGGCGGCCAGGCAGCACCACGCAGATGCGCTGGGCATGTCCGGGCTGCTGGTGAAATCCACCGTGGTGATGAAGGAGAATCTCGAGGAGATGGCCCGCCTCGGCGTGGATGTGCCGGTGCTGCTCGGTGGCGCGGCGCTCACCCGCGGGTATGTCGAGGAGGACTGCGCGCACGCCTACACGTCCGGCTCCGTCGCCTACGCGCGCGACGCCTTCGACGGGCTCAGGCTGATGGATGCCGTCGCGTCCGGCGGCTTCGAAACCTACGCGGCGGCGCTGCGCACCCGCGCCACCGCCACCCGCCGTCCGCGCCGCGAGGCGAACCCCGAAGCCGCCGGCTTTACCCCGCCCGATCGGGAAGCCGCGCGCGCCCGCCGCCGACGCCTCAACGCCGGGCTCGCGGTGCCGAAGCCGCCGTTCTGGGGGCCGCGGCAGCTTGCCGCCTCGCCGAAAGCGGTGTTGGGGTTCCTCAACGAGCGGACGCTGTATCAGCTGCACTGGGGCTTCCGCAAACAGGGCCGCTCGCTCGACGATTTCCTTTCCTGGGCGAAGGCCGAACTCAGGCCGGTGGTGCGCCGGCTGCTCGCCGAGGCGGACGAGAAGAAAATTCTGCAGCCGCAGGCTATGTACGGCTACTGGAAGGCCGCCGGCGACGGCAACGACCTCGTGCTCTTCGCCGAAGACGGCACCACCGAACTCGCCCGCTTCACACTGCCCCGCCAGCCGAAGCCGGACGGCGAATGCATCGCCGATTTCGTCCGCGACATCTCGGAGCCGGAGCGCGACGTGATCGCGCTGCAGGTGGTCACCGTGGGCGCCCGCGCCACGGAGGTCGCGCACGAGTGGTTCGCCGCCGACCGCTACCAGGACTACCTCTACCTGCACGGGCTCGGCGTGGAGATGGCGGAGGCGATGGCGGAATACACCCACGGCCGCGTCCGTGCCGAACTCGGCTTCGCCGCCGAGGATGCGCGCGAGCGCGAGGCGCTTCTCTCCCAGGGCTACCGCGGCAGCCGCTATTCCTTCGGCTATCCGGCCTGCCCCCGGCTCGAGGACCAGGAAAGCCTGCTCGCCCTGCTCGACTCGCAACGCATCGGCGTGCGCCTCTCCGAGGGCTTCCAGCTCGACCCCGAGCAGTCCACCAGCGCCCTGGTGCTGCTCAATCCGCACGCAAAGTATTTCACCGTGTAGGCGGGGCGGCGGCCGGGGCTAGCGGCGGACCTTCCGGCGCGGTGGCAAGCCGCGCCCGGTCGCGGGCGGCCTCCGGTCGCGCCGCCATCCCGGCAAGGGCACCGGCCAGCACCTGCGATCGCCAGCCGGATTGCTCAGCCAGCCGGTAGAGCACCCACTGCGCCACCCGCCGCTGGCCGATCAGCCCCGCCTCGCGCAGCACCGCAAGGTGCTTCGACACCTTCGGCTGCGGCATCTCCAGCGCATGCACGATCTGGCACACGCACAACTCGCCCTCCGCCGCCAGCAGCGCGAGGCAGCGCAGCCGCAGCGGATCGGACATCGCGGAAAACAGCGTGGTCTCTGCCTGCATGGTCGGTACGCGCCTGTTGCCCACCTCTATTATATGTGGTAATCGGAATACGTAAATGCATCCGCTTCGACGCCCGGCCCGGCGCCGGCGCCGGTGCCTTCGGGGTTTCTGGCGTCGATGCGCAAGCGAATTGTCCTGGGCGTACTCGTCCTGCTGCTGCTCGGGCTTGGCGGCGGCTGGTACTGGCGGCAGCAGCAGCGGGCGCCAGCCGAAGACACTATCACCCTCTACGGCGACGTCGACATCCGCGAGGCGCAGCCTGCATTCAACGCCTCGGGTCCCATCACCGCCCTCCTCGCCGAGGAAGGCCAGCGAGTAAAAGGCGGCATGCTGCTCGCCACGCTCGATTCCACCCGCGCCGGGGCCGCGCTCGCGCAGGCGAAGGCGGAGAAGGCCGCGGCCGAGCAGCAACTCGCGAAACTGCTGGCAGGATCGCGCCCCGAGGAGATCGCGGCGGCGAAGGCGACCATGGACGCCCTCGAAATCACCTACCGCGACCGCGAGGCGGACTGGCACCGCTACGCCGCGCTCGCCTCCGCCTCGGCCGCGTCCGTGCAGCAGCGCGACAACGCGCACGCGGCATTTCTTTCGTCCCGCCAACAATTCGAGTCGGCACGGCAGGCGTGGAAACTCGCGGTGAAAGGACCGCGCAGGGAAGACATCGGCGCCGCCCGGGCGCAGCTGGCCGCCGCGGCGGCGGCCGAAGCGCTGGCACAGAAGCAGTTCGACGACACGCGCCTCTACGCGCCCTCCGCCGGCGTGGTGGAGGACCGCATCCTGGAAGTGGGCGACATGGCCTCGCCGGCCACGCCGGTGTTCACCATCGCGCTGCCCAGCCCGTTGTGGGTGCGCGTCTATATCCCCGAGACCGATCTTGGCCGCGTGCGCCTGGGCGAGCAGGCCTCGGTCACCACCGATAGCGCGCCCGGCACGACCTATCGCGGCTGGCTCGGCTACATCTCGCCCACGGCCGAGTTCACGCCCAAGACGGTGGAAACGCCGGAACTGCGCACGGCGCTCGTCTATCAGGCGCGCGTCTACGTATGCGACGGGAAGGACGCTCTCCGGCTCGGCATGCCCGCCACCGTCACGCTGGAGCCGGGGAAGACCGGCGCGCCGCCGCCGGGCTGCGGCCCCGCCGATGCCGCCCGCCCCTGAGCCCGCCGCGTTGCGGCTCGAAGGCGTCCGCCGCGAGTTCCGCTCCGGCAAGCGCGTGGTGGTGGCGCTCGACGGCGTCACCGCCGAAGCGCCGCGCGGCGCCGTCACCGGGCTGATCGGCCCCGACGGCGCCGGCAAGACCACGCTTATGCGTCTCGTCGCCGGCCTGCTGCGTCCCGGCGGCGGCGGCATCGAGGTTCTGGGTCTCGACGTCGCCCGCGATCCGCTCGCCGTGCAGCAGCGGCTCGGCTACATGCCGCAGCGCTTCGGCCTGTACGAGGATCTCAGCGTGCGCGAGAACCTCGACCTTTACGCCGACCTGCAGGGGCTCCCCCCGGACGAGCGGCCCGCCCGCTACGCGACGCTCCTGCACATGACCGGGCTCGCGCCTTTCACCGCGCGCCGCGCCGGGCGGCTTTCCGGCGGCATGAAACAGAAGCTCGGGCTTGCCTGCACGCTGCTCCGCCCTCCGGAACTGCTGCTGCTCGACGAGCCGACCGTCGGCGTCGATCCGGTATCGCGCCGCGAGTTGTGGCAGATCATCGACGACCTCACCCGCAACGGCCGCATGACGGTGCTGTTCAGCACGGCGTACCTCGACGAGGCCGGCCGCTGCGACAGCGTTTGGCTGATCCACGAGGGCAGGCTGCTCGGCGCCGGCCCGCCGGCCGGCTTCACCGCGGAAATGCAGGGCCGCAGCTTCTTCGCCCGCGCCGCCTGCAACCGCCGGCGGCTGCAGGCGGAGCTTGCCGGGCTTGCGGGCGTCATCGACACGGTGATCGAGGGCGGGCGCGTGCGCGTGGTCACCGCCACCCCGGCGCCGCCCGAAACCGCGGCGCTCGCCGCCAGCCTGCCCCGGTTCTCCCTTGCCCCCGCGCCGCCCCGCTTCGAGGACGCCTTCGTCGCCCGCCTCCGCCCCGAGGCCCCGCCGGCCGCCACCGCGCCCGTCGCCCGTGCCGCGGCGGCGGAACCGGCGGCGGCGGCGGAAGTGATCAGCGTCTCGCATCTCACGCGCCGCTTCGGCACCTTCACCGCGGTGGACGACGTGAGCTTCGCCGTCGCCCGGGGCGAGATCTTCGGCCTGCTCGGCGCCAACGGCGCCGGCAAGTCCACCACTTTCCGCATGCTCTGCGGCCTCCTGCCGCCCAGCAGCGGCCGCCTCCGCGTCGCCGGCTTCGACCTCCGCCACGCCGCCGCGCCGGCGCGCGCGCGCATCGGCTACATGGCGCAGAAATTCTCCCTCTACGGCGATCTTTCCGTGCGGCAGAACCTGCGCTTCTTCAGCGCCGCCTACGGGCTCGCGAATGCCCGGCAGCGCGAGCGCATCGACTGGGCGACGGCGGAATTCGGCCTCCAATTCGCGCTCGACGCAACCGCCGGGCAATTGCCGCTCGGCTTCAAGCAGAGGCTGGCGCTCGCCTGCGCCCTGATGCACGAACCCGACATCCTGTTCCTCGACGAGCCCACCTCGGGCGTCGATCCGCTGGCTCGGCGCGACTTCTGGCGGCGCATCAACGACCTCGCGGAAGCGAAGGTGACGGTGCTGGTCACAACGCATTTCATGGAGGAGGCGGAATACTGCGACCGCCTCGTCATCATGGCGCAGGGCCGCGTGCTCAGCAGCGGCACGCCGGAGGCGATCAAGGCGGTGGCGAAAAGCCCGGCGCTGCCCGACCCCACCATGGAAGACGCCTTCATCGCCACGGTCCTCGCGGCCGCGCCCGGGGAGGCCGCATGAACGCCTCCCTCCGCCGCCTGTCTGGCCTGCTGCGGAAAGAGTTCCTGCAGATCTGGCGCGATCCCTCGTCGCTCGCCATCGCCTTCCTGCTGCCCGCCGTGCTCCTGTTTCTCTTCGGCTATGGCGTCTCGCTCGATGCCCGCGGTGTGCCGCTGGCGATGGTGGTGGAAAACCCCGACGCGGCGAGCGCGGACTTCACCGCCGCCTTCGCCCACTCCCCCTATTTCCGCCCGCGACACTTCCGCACCATCCAGCGGGCCGAGCAGGCGTTGGCGAAGCGCGAGGTGAAAGGTATCGTCTGGCTCCGAAGCGACTTCACCCGCCGCGCGCTGGCCCGCCCGCCGGCGCCCATCGGCGTCGTCGTCAGCGGCGTGGATGCCAACGACGCCCGCCTGATCGAGGGCTACGTGCAGCAGGCGTGGGCCGGCTGGCTCGCGTCCTGGGCACGCACGCACGGGAGGCCGCCGCCTCTCCTCGTCGACGTGGCGCCGCAGGTGCGCTTCAACGCCGCGGTAAGCAGCCGCAACTACCTGGTGCCGGGCCTGATCGCGGTGATCATGACCCTCACCGGCGCGCTCCTCACCGCGCTGGTGATCGCCCGCGAATGGGAGCGCGGCACCATGGAGGCGCTGATGGTCACCCGCGTGCGCCTCGCGGAAATCCTCCTCGCCAAGCTCATCCCCTACTTCCTCCTCGGCATGGGCGGCATGGCCGCCTCGGTGGCGATCGCCGAAGGGCTGTTCGCGGTGCCGCTCCGGGGCTCGTTCTGGGTGCTCTCGGCGGCCTCGGCGCTGTTCATGCTGGCGGCGCTCGGCATGGGGCTGCTGATCTCCTCCTTCGCCCGTAGCCAGTTCGTCGCCGGGCAGATCGCCCTCATCGCCACCTTCCTGCCCGCGTTCATCCTCTCGGGCTTCGTCTTCGATATCGCCAGCATGCCGGCGGCGGCGCGCCTCATCACCCACGTCGTGGCGGCCCGCTATTTCGTTGCCATCCTGCAATCGGTGTTCCTGGCCGGCGATGTCTGGAGCGTCATCCTGCCGAACGGCGCCGCGCTCCTGCTTATGGCGGCGATCTTCCTCGGCCTTGCCCGCGCCATCGCGCGCAAGCGGCTGGACTGAATCCGATGTGGCGGCAGATCCTCGCCCTCATCGTCAAGGAACTGCTGATGGTGCTGCGCGACGCGAAAAGCCGCGCGGTGCTGATCGGCCCGCCTCTCATCCAGCTTGTCGTGTTCGGCTACGCGGCGAGCTTCGACCTCAACCACGTGCCGATCGCGGTGCTGAACCACGACCGCAGCGCCGCCTCCCGCGCGCTCGTCGCGCACTTCGAGGGCGCGCCCGCCTTCACCCTCGTCGCCACGCCCGCCAACGCGCTCCGGATCGACCCGCTCATCGACAGCCGCACGGTGGAGATGGCGCTGGTGATCGACCGCCGCTTCAGCCGCGACCTGCTCACCCACCGTCCGGCGCGGGTGCAGCTCATCGTCGATGGCCGCAACTCCAACACGGCGCTGCTGGCGCTCGGCTACGCCAACAGCATCATCTCCGACTTCTCGCTTTCCTGGGCGGCCGCCCACGGCGGCGGCGCCCCGCCGGCGGTGCTGGTGACGCGCGCGCTCTACAACCCCACGCTCGACTCGCACTGGTTCTTCATCCCCGGCATCGTCGCCCTGCTCACGCAGGTAGTGACGCTGCTGGTGGTGGCGCTCTCCGTGGCGCGCGAGCGCGAGATGGGCACCTTCGACCAGTTGCTGGTCACGCCCATGCGCCCGTTCGAGATCCTGCTCGGCAAGGGGCTGCCCGGCGTACTGGTCGGCTGCTTCGAGGCCACGGTGATCATCGCCGCCGCCGTCTGGTGGTTCGGCGTGCCGCTGCGCGGCTCGCTGCTCACGCTCTATGCGGGATTGGTGCTGTTCACCGTGGCGGTAACCGGCATCGGCCTGATGATCTCGGCCCTCTCCCTCACCCAGCAGCAGGCGCTGCTCGGCGCCTTCCTGTTCATGGTGCCCTCGATCATCCTCTCGGGCTTCGCCACGCCGATCGCCAACATGCCGGACTGGGTGCAGACGCTGACGCTGGTCAACCCGATGCGCTTCTTCCTGGTGATCGTGCGCGGGGTGTTTCTGGAAGGCGCGGATTTTTCCTCCCTTGCCTCGCAATACTGGCCGATGGCGCTGATCGGCCTCGTCTCGCTCGCCGCCGCGGCGGTGCTGTTCCGTCACCGCACGGGGTAGGCCCGCGCCGGCGGGAGGCTCGACGCGATCGTTGCCCGGCGTTCGTGACGAACCTACAATTCGCCGCGGAAAGCCCCGCCTCCCCATCCATCGCGCAACCGCAGAGGTCTGCTCATGCCTGGTGAACGCAGGTCCGCCGGCTTCCTGAGATACGGCGCGGTTCTCGCCGCCTGCCTGCTGCCGCTGGCATGTGCCGCCGCCGAAGCCCCGCCGGGCAACACCGCCACCTTCGACGCCATCCGCAAGGCGGAGGCCGGCGGCGACTATGCCTCCGCGTTCGCCCTGCTGCTGCCGCTCGCCGACGCAAGCGACGCCACCGCGGAGGGAATGCTCGGCTTCCTCTACGACAACGGCCACGGCGTGCCGCGGGACTACGCCGAGGCCCGCAAGTGGTACGAACTCGCCGCCGCCCAGGGCAACCCGATCGCCATGAACAACCTCGGCTTCCTCTACGCCCAGGGTCACGGCGTGAAGCAGAACTACGCCAGGGCCCTCGCATGGTACCGGCGTGCCGCCATCGCCGGCGACGCGCTGGCGGCACGGAACCTCGGTTTCCTGTATGCGAACGGCCTCGGCACGGCGAAAAACGAGGCGGAGGCGGCGAAATGGTACCGCGTCGCCGCCGACGGGAAGGACGCCGGGGCGCAGACGAACCTCGGGATGCTGTATGCCGAAGGCAAAGGCGTCGCGCGCGACGACAAGAAGGCCATCGCCCTCTACCGCCTCGCCGCCGCCCAGGGAGACACGCTGGCCGAGAACAACATCGGGATGATGTACGAAGCTGGCCGCGGCGTGCCGAAAAGCTATGCCGACGCCGAAAAGTGGTACCGCCTTGCCGCCACCCACGGCGACGCGGGGGCACAGACGAACCTCGGCTTCCTCTATGAACAGGGCCACGGCGTGCAGCAGAACGACGCCGAAGCCGTGAAATGGTACCGGCTCGCCGCCGCGCAGGGCTACGCCCTCGCCCAGAGCAACCTCGGCGCCATGTATGAAACCGGCAAGGGTGTGGTGCAGAACTACCGGAAAGCGGTGGAATGGACCCGGCTCGCCGCCGGCCAGGGCAACCCCATGGCGCAAACCAACCTCGCCGCCATGTACGCCGAAGGCTGGGGTGTGGAGCAGGACTACGCCAAGGCCACCGCGCTGCTGCGCGCCGCCGCGGCGCAGCAGTACCCGCGAGCGCAGAGCGCCCTCGGCATCCTGTACGCGACCGGCCGGGGCGTGCCGCGCGATCTCGTGAAGGCCTACGCGTGGCTCGCCCTCGCCGCGGCCGGCGGCGCAACCGATCCCGCGATCGCCAGGACCGCCGCGAACGACGGGAATGCCGTCGCGGGCCACATGACCCCGCAGCAGATCGCCGCGGCACAGGCGCTCGTGCGGGCGTGGCAGGCTCCCACCCCGCCGCAGTAAGGCGGCGTCAGGCGGCGGCTTCCGCCTGCACGGCGCGCAAGCGGTCGAGCTTGATGCGCGTCACCTTCGCCAGGTGGCGGCGCAGGAACGCCACCGCCTCGCCGCGCCGTCCCTGCTCCAGCAGGTCGAGCAGGTGCAGGTGGTCGGTGCACTCCTCCACCACCCGGCTGTGGTCCTTGCGGACACGGTATTCCAGTAGCCGGCGCATGCGGTTCACCCGCCTCAGCGCATCAAGCAGGAACAGGTTGCCGGAAGCGGCGACGATCGTCTCGTGGAACAGCGCGCCAAGCTGGAAGGTCTCGATGGCGGAGAACTGCCCCTCGCCGGCGGCCAGCAGCGCCTCGAGCTGCGTGCGCAGGCGCGCGAAGGCATCCTGGTCCACGCGGTAGCCCGCCTCCCGCAGCGCCGCCGGCTCGATCAGCATGCGGAAACGGTTCGCCTGCTCGAAGGCGTCGGGGGAGGTAAGCACCGGCTGGAACTCCCAGCCGTGGCCGGGGCGGCGGTCGAGCCACCCCTCGCGCGTCATGCGCGCAAGCAGCCGGGCGAGACGCGCCTTGCCAAGCTGGTAGCGCCGCGCGAGCTCCGCCTCGGTGAAGCGCATCGGCAGCAGGCCGGTCAGGCGGTCCTCGGCGATCTGGAGATAGAGGGGGTCGATGGCCGCCCCCCCGTAGAAGATGTCCTCGCCGGGCGTGACATGCATCTGTTCGCGAAGGAAATAGCCGCAGTTATGGCGCCGCTCCACCACGCCGTTCGCTTCCAGCATGCGCAGCGCGATGCGCACCGGCGTGCGCGAAACGTGAAACGCGTCCGCCAGGCCCTGTTCCGCCAGATGGCTTCCCGGCTCCAGGTTCAGCAGCTTCACCCGCTCGACGATCAGCGCGGCGATGCGGCTCGGCAGCGGCGCCGCGTCGCTTCCTTCGTATTCTTCCGGTTCTGCCACCGCTTCCTCCGCTGCCCGTCGCGCGCAGGATGCCCCAGCCGCGAGGCGGGCTCAAGCGAGCGTACGAGCGCGCGCCGCCGGCCGGCCGCACACCCGCGGACCGGACCGGCGGTGGCGGCTGCCCCTACGCGGCGGCGAGCTTAGCCGCGATCCGCGCCACGTGGCGACCCTGGAAGCGCGCGGCGTCGAGTTCGTTGGCCGACGGCTTGCGCGAGCCGTCGCCGCCGGCGATGGTCGATGCGCCGTAGGGCGAGCCGCCGGTGATCTCGGTCAACATCATCTGCCCCTGGAAGGAATACGGCAGGCCGACAATGACCATCCCGTGGTGCAGCAGCACCGTGTGGGTGGAAAGGATGGTGCTCTCCTGGCCGCCGTGCTGCGTCGCCGTCGAAGTGAAGACGCTGCCGACCTTGCCGATCAGCTTGCCGTTGAACCAGAGCCCGCCGGTCTGGTCGAGGAAGTTCTTCATCTGCGCCGGCATGTTGCCGAAGCGGGTCGGCACGCCGATGATGATGGCGTCGTAGTCGGGAAGCTCGGCGACGCTCGCCACTGGCGCCGTCTGCTCCAGCTTGAAGCCCGACTTGCGCGCCACATCCTCCGGCACCAGCTCGGGGACGCGCTTCACCACCACCTCGGCGCCCGCCTCGCGCGCGCCCTCGGCCACCGCCCCGGCCATCGTCTCGATGTGCCCGTAGCTCGAATAATACAGAACCAGAACCTTGGTCATGATTTTTGTCCTTTCACGATATTGAAACGGCACCGCCCGCTGCGGCGCCGCCCGGATCGGTGTTCACCGGCACGGCCAGGCAAACGCGCCTCATCCCACGAGCGCGCCGAAGCGCCCCTCGCGGTACTCGCGCATCGCCGCGTCGATCTCCTCGGCGGTGTTCATCACGAACGGCCCGTGCGCCACCACGGGTTCGGCGATCGGCTCGCCGGCCAGCACCAGTGCCGCCGCGTCGCCGCGCGCCCTCAGCGTCACCGGCCCGCCCTCGCGGCCGAACAGCGCCAGTTCCGCCTCGCGCGCCGTCTCCCGGCCGTTCATCTCGATGACGCCCCGACGCACCAGCAGCGCCAGCGTCTGCCCCTCGGCCGGCGCGAGAGTCGCCTCCCGGCCCTGGCCGAGCCGCAGATCCCACAGATCCATCGGCGTGAAGGTCCTGGCCGGGCCGCGCACGCCGTCCCAGGCGCCGGCGATGACGCGCAGCGTGCCCGCGCCTCCGGGCAGCACGGCTTCGGGGATCGACGCCGCCGCCAGCGACTGGTAGGCGGGCACCGCACCCTTGTGCCGCGCGGGAAGGTTCACCCAAAGCTGCACCACCTCGAACGCGCCGCCGCGGGCGGCAAAGGCCGGGGAGTGGAATTCCTCGTGCACGATGCCCGCCCCCGCGGTCATCCACTGCACGTCGCCGGGGCCGATGATGCCGCCGGCGCCGGTGGAATCGCGGTGTTCCACCTCGCCCGCATAGACGATGGTCACCGTCTCGAAGCCCTTGTGCGGATGCGCTCCCACGCCGCGCCGCGCCGTGGTGGGCGTAAACCGCGCCGGCCCCGCGTAGTCGAGCAGCAGGAACGGGCTCGCGTGGCCGCCCTGGTCGTGGGGCGACAGCACAGTGCGCACCGGAAACCCGTCGCCCACCCAATGCGGCCGCGGCGCCCCGTAGATGCCGAGGATCTGTCGCATGGCTCCTCTCTCCGCCGCGCGCCAATGCGCCAGCGTCACGTGGCATCTGGTGCTTCGGCATTCCCGGCGCCAGTCGGCGGCAGTTGACCGCACCGTCCTGCCCATAGGACAATCACGCATGCGCGACTTGAACGATCTGCTGTTCTTCGCCCGCGTCGTCGAGCATGAGGGCTACGCCGCCGCCGGCCGCGCGCTCGGCGTGCCCAAGTCGAAGCTGAGCCGGCGCGTCATCGCCCTGGAAGAGCGCCTCGGCGTCCGCCTGCTGCAGCGTTCCACGCGCAAGCTCGCCGTCACCGCCATCGGCAAGGACTACTATCGGCACTGCCTCGCCATGCTGGCCGAGGCCGACGCCGCCGAGGAGATGATCGACCGCTCGCGCTCGGCGCCGCAGGGGCTGATCCGCGTCAGCTGCCCGCCGGCCCTGGTGACCTTCGCCATCGGCCCCATCATCGCCCGCTACATGGCGGCCAACCCGCGCGTCACCGTCGCGCTCGAAAGCACCAGCCGCCGCGTCGACGTCATCGGCGAGGGCTTCGACGTCGCCATCCGCGTCCGCTTCCCCCCCTACGAGGATTCCGACCTCGCGCTCCGCGTGCTCGGCACCAGCACCCAGCGCGTCGTCAGCAGCCCGGCGCTGGTCGCCCACCTCGCCCACCCCCTCACCCCGGCCGATCTCGCCTCCCTGCCAAGCCTCGGCCTGGCGCCGTTACAGCGGGAACGGGCATGGGACCTCGCCGGCCCCGGCGAGGCGCGCGTGCGCATCCCGATCGCGCCGCGCCTCGTCACCGACGACATGTCGCAGCTCCTCTGCGCCGCGATCGAAGGCGTCGGCGCGGTGCAACTGCCGGACATCGTCACCGACGGCGCCATCGCCTCAGGGGCGCTGCTTGATCTCCTGCCGGAGTGGAAGCCAGCTACCGGCACCGTGCAGGCGGTGTTCCCCTCGCGCCGCGGCCTGCTGCCCTCGGTGCGCAGCTTCATCGATTTCCTCGCCGCCGCATACGCCCGCGGCCCGGAGCGGACGGCGCCGCTTTGACCGCAGGGTGGAGAATCCCTCGATGCCCGACCCCGTGACGATCCGCGAAATCGAGGACGCCGACGTGGCGCCGGCCATCGCGCTGTGGCACGAAGCCGGCGTCTTCCGCCCCTGGAACGACCCGGAGCGGGACATCGCCTTCGCCCGCCGCGGCCCGCATTCCACCGTCCTGCTCGCCGAGGCCGGCGGGCGCATCGTCGCCTCGGCGATGGTGGGCGAGGACGGCCACCGCGGCTGGGTGCACTACGTCGCCGCCCTCCCCGAGCGCCAGGGAAGCGGCCTCGGCCGCGCCATCATGCGGGCCGCCGAAGCCTGGCTCGCGGCGCGCGGAGTGTGGAAGGTGCAGCTTCTCGTGCGCGCCGGCAATGAGCGGGTAGTGGGCTTCTACGAGCACCTGGGTTACCGCGACACGCATACCGTCTGCCTGCAGAAGATCCTGGAGCCGCCCCCCGGCGGCTGACCCCCGCCGCGCGCGGCGGGCACCCTTCCCACTCGCCGCCGCGCACCCCACATCAGCAACTCCAGGCTGACCCCGGCGGCCGCTTCACTCCAGGTAAGGATCTCCGCGATGAATCTGAAAGCCTCGATGCTGACCCTCGGCGCCGCCGTCTCGCTCGGCGCGCTGGTCGCCGCCGCCGCGCCGCCGGCCGCGCGCGCGGCGGGCATGCCGCAGAGCACCGCGGGCTGCGCCGGCCGGAAGGGCGCCTCTGCGATGAAGACGGGCGCCTGCGCGGCAAAGATGGGCACATCTGCGGCAAAGACGGGCACCTGCG
>JAJXZO010000197.1 GCA_021780035.1 Pseudomonadota bacterium | reverse complement strand
AGATGTTCGTGCTGCGCAACGTCGCCAACCTGGTGCCGCCCTGGGCGCCCGACGGCGCGGCCCACGGCACCAGCGCCGGGCTCGAATTCGCCGTTCTCGGCCTCAACATCCGCCACCTCGTCGTGCTCGGCCACGGTCTCTGCGGCGGCGTGCGGGCGCTGCGCACCGGCAACGCGGGGGGCGAATTCCTCGGCCCATGGATGCTTCAGGCCGCGCCCGCCCTGCACGCGGCGCTGGCCTGCACTTCGCTCGAAGCGGAACTCGCCGCTGAATACGCGGTGGTCGGCCTGTCGCTCGCCAACCTGCACACCTTCCCCTTCGTCGCCAGGCGCGTGGCCGCCGGCCAGCTTGTCCTGCATGGCGCGCATTTCGACATCCGCACCGGCATCCTGGCGCTGCGCGGCCCCGACGGCACCTTCGCCGCCATCGACTGAGGCGGCTCAGGCGGGAAACAGCCGCAGCTTCACGTCGCGCGGGGGCGCGTAATAGGGCGCCGAGGTCACCAGCAGATCCGCGCCCGCCGCCGCATAGAGCGCGGCATTGCCGGCATGGATCCCCCCCGCCGCGGCCAGCCGCACCCTGGGTGAACGGCCGCGGAAGGCCGCCGCCAGCCGCGCCACGGCCTCCGGCGGCGCCTTGTCGATCTGCACCAGGTCGGCCCCGGCCTCGGCCAGCGCCAGCGCCTCCGCCTCGGTATCGGCCTCGGCGCAAAGCTGCCGCTCCGGCGCATGCGCGCGCAGGCGCCGGAACGCGGCGGCGAGCGGCTCTCCTTCCGCAAGGAACGCCCGGTGGTTGGCGAACACCAGCAGCGAATCGGAGAGCCCGAGCCGGTGCGGCGCCGCGCCTCCGGCCGCGATCGCCTTCAGCGCGATCGCCTTCGCCCCCGGCATGTGCTTGCGCGTGCAGGCGACCGCCGCCTCCGGGTTGGCGGAGCGCGCCGCCCGCACGATCGCCGCCGCCGCCGTGGCGATGCCGGAGGCGATCTCCAGCAGCACCTGCGCGGTGCGGGTGGCGCGGTGCAGATCGGCCGCGCTTCCCCAGGCATCCAGCAGCACGGCGCCGCGCGCCAACCGCTGGCCGCTGGCCGCCTTCGCCTCCGCCCGGCAGCCGGAAATCTCCAGCATCCGCGCCGCGTCCTCGGCACAGGCGAGCGTCAGGTCGGCCCCGGCGATGAAGCTGGCGCGGCCTTGGCGGGCGCCGATGCCGAGTCCCTCGGTGGTCGGGTCGCCGTAGGGCGCATCCTCCTCCACCAGCGCCTGCAACGCGGCATCGCTCAGAACCCAGACCATCCGGCACCCTCTTTCCGTCCCGATTCCCCCGCCGGCGGCCGCCGTTTCGGGGGTCGTCGCATTCAGCAGCATTCGGGCAGACGCGGCCAGAGCGCAAAGGACAGGGCAGAGGAACCGCGCCATGCTGTCGCGCCACACTCCGGAGTCGCCCGCCCGATGCAGGCCGCGCTGTTCGCCACCGTCTCCATCGCCTGGGGTCTCACCTGGTACGCGATCCGCCTACAGCTTGGCGCAACGCCGGAGACGGTTTCCGTCTTCTGGCGATTCCTCCTCTCCGCCACCTGCATATGGCTGATTGCGCTGGCCTCCGGGAAGATGAGGGCCGCCCGTCCGCAGCAGCACCTGTGGTTCGCGGCGATGGGGCTCACCCTGTTCTCCGCAAACTTCCTGCTGATGTACGCCGCCGAACAGGACATCCCCAGCGGCTTCGTTTCCGTCGTCTTCAGCATGGCCACGGTGTTCAACGCGCTGAACCAGTGGCTGTTCCTCAGGCTCCGGCCCGGCCCGCGCATTCTGGTCGGGGCGTTGCTTGGCGTCGGCGGCGTCGCGCTGCTGTTCGCCGACCAGATCGCCGCACCCGGCGGCGCGCACTTCGTCCGTGGCGTCGCGCTCGCGCTCGCCGGAACCTTCTCCTTCTCGCTCGGCAATCTCGCCTCGCGCCGCGCGACGGCCGACGGCACCAGCCTGCTGAACGCCATCGCCCGCGGCATGACGTGGGGCGTGCTGTTCCTCGCCGTCGCGGTTCTGGCGGGCAGGCACGGCTTCGCGGTGCCGACGTCGGCCTCGTACCTCGGCGGCCTCGCCTATCTCGTGGTGTTCGGCTCGGTGATCGGCTTCTTCGCCTATCTGTCGCTCGTCGCCCGCGTCGGCCCCGCGCGCGCCGCGTACAGCACCGTGATCTCGCCGGTCATCGCGCTCGCCGTCTCCTCCCTGCTCGAGGGCTACGTGTGGAAAGTGCCGGCGCTGCTCGGGGTCGCGCTCGTCCTCTCGGGCAACATCGTCATCTTCACCCGCATCGGCGGCGGACTGTGCGCGAAATTCCGCCTCGCCCGCGTCGGGGGCGAAGATTCGTGATACACTGCCGGCAGGAGCGTCATGGACAGCATCCTCGCCGAAACCAGAACCGAGATCGCTTCCATCCTCGGCGGTGACCTGGCCGCGATCACCGTGCGGCGCGCGGTGATCGGCGTCTACTTCACCGCCGTTTTCCTCTCCGCCGGCACCGCCGGCGTCTGCGCCACGCCCGCCAAGACCGCGATCCACCCCGCCTGCTGCCCCACCACCGACGACACGGTGCTTCCCCCCGGCACGCTCGCCGGCCGCCCCGCGCTTTCCCTGCTCGACGAACTCGAGTCGCCGCATCCGCTGCGCCGCGTCATCGGCATCGCCACGCTGAACGCGCTGGCGGAAGCCTGCTGGCGCCGCCACCCCGACCCGGCCGCGATCCTGGAAGTAAACATCGACGCCTTCGACGCCGCCGCCATCGCCCCCGGCGAGCACGTCGTGCTGGTCGGCGCCTTCATCCCCTTCCTGAAGGCGCTGAAGCAGCGCCGGCAGAGCTACACGGTGCTCGAACTCACGCCCGCGATGCTGAAAGCCGAGGAGTTGCCGCACTTCCGCCCGGCAAGCGAGGCGGCCGACGTGCTGCCGAAGGGCGACGTGGTGCTGCTCACCGGCGCCACGCTGCTCGACGACGCGCTCGAGAACCTGCTCGCGCACACCAGACCGGGCGCACGGGTGGTGGTGGTCGGCCCCACCGTCGGCATGCTGCCAGGCTCCTTGTTCCGCCGCAACGTGTCCATCGCCGGCGGCGTGCGCGTCACCAACCCCGATTCGCTGCTCGGCGTTCTCGCCGAGGGTGGCTCCGGCCAGCACTTCTTCGGGCATTCCGCCGAGCGGGTGGTGCTGCGCCGCGCCTGAGGCCGTTGCACGCGCGCTCGCGCCTGCCCAGATGCACGGGACGCGAACGCGAAAGGATGCCGCCATGGCCGAGCCGAAGGACGACCGCAATGAGGCGGAGTGGGAACACTGCCTGACGCCGCAGCAGTTCGACGTGCTGCGCCGCCACGCCACCGAAATGCCCGGCAGCAGCCTGCTGAACGCGGAGAAGCGCGCCGGCCGCTTCGTCTGCGCCGGCTGCGCCCAGGAACTGTTCGCCAGCACCACCAAGTTCGAAAGCGGCACCGGCTGGCCGAGCTTCTGGGAACCCGTCCCCGGCGCCATCGCCACCAGCACCGACGCGTCGCTCGGCCGCGTCCGCACCGAGGTGCATTGCAGCCGCTGCGGCGGCCATCTCGGCCACGTCTTCCCGGACGGGCCGAAGCCCACCGGCCTCCGCTATTGCATCAACGGCGCCGCGCTCGCCTTCCGCCCCGAGTCGGGTCCGGCCTGACGCCGCCCGCCGCCGCTACGCCTCGCG
>JAJXZO010000133.1 GCA_021780035.1 Pseudomonadota bacterium | reverse complement strand
GGTCGGCGCAGCGGACGATCGGCCGCTTGCCGTCGACCAGCACCGTGGCGCTGAACGGGCCGAGCGCCTCGCGCACCGGCATTTTCGTCACGCCGCCCATGGCGATGTCGAACTTGTCGGCCTTGAAATCGGCGTTCAGGGTGCCCCAGGTGGTGGGGACGATCTCGAGCTTCACCCCGAGTGCGGCGGCGAGCCTTTGCGCCATCACCATGTCGGCGCCCACGTAGCTGCCGTCGGGGTTGCGGAAGGTGAAGGGCTTGTAGTCGCCGGTGGTGCCGACCCGCAGCACGCCCGACTTGTGGATGGCGCCGAGCACATCGCCGGCGCGGGCCAAGCCCGGCAGCAACAGTGCCAACGCCACGACGATTCGTGTCAGTATGCGGATCATGGCCGTTTCCCCACGCGAGACCTGCCGCAGCATGGCAACGATTGCCGCCGGGCGCAACGGCCGGTGCGCAAAGGAGAGCGCCGATGCATAGGCTACGGCTTGGCAGGACCGGCCCCGCGGTCTCCGCCTTCGGTCTCGGCTGCATGGGCATGTCGGGGGTGTACGGCCCGGCCGAACGCTCCGAAAGCCTCGCCACCATCGACGCCGCGGTGGAGGCCGGCATCACGCTACTCGATACCGGCGATTTCTACGGCATGGGCCACAACGAGATGCTGATCGGCGAGGCGCTGCGCCGGCACGGGCGCGAGCGGCTGATGCTCAGCGTGAAATTCGGCGCGCTGCGCGACCCCGGCGGCGCCTGGGTGGGCTTCGACGCGCGGCCGCAGGCGGTGCGCGCCTCCCTCGCCTATTCGCTGCAACGGCTCGGCGTGGACTGGATCGACATCTACCGCCCGGCGCGGCTCGACCCCGCGGTGCCGATCGAGGACACGGTGGGGGCCATCGCCGACATGGTGAAGGCGGGTTGGGTGCGCGCCATCGGCCTCTCCGAAGTGGGCGTGGAGACGCTGAAGCGTGCCGCCGCCGTACACCCGATCTGCGACCTACAGATCGAGTACTCCCTGTTTTCGCGCGGCATCGAGGCGGCGATCCTGCCCGCCTGCCGGGAGCTTGGCATCGGCATCACCGCCTACGGCGTGCTCTCGCGCGGGCTGCTTGGCAGCCGCTGGCGGGGCATCGCCGGCAGCGGCGACTGGCGGGCGCACGGCCCGCGCTTCCTTGCCGGGAATCTGGAGCGGAACCTCCGTCTGACCCGCGCATTGCACGGCATAGCCGAAGAAAAAGGCGCAACGGCGGCGCAACTCGCCATCGCCTGGGTGGCGGCGCAGGGGCCGGATATCGTGCCGCTGATCGGAGCCCGCCGGCGCGACCAGTTGGCCGAGGCGCTGGGAGCGGCGGATCTGCGGCTCTCCGCGGCGGAACTCGCGGCGATCGCCCGCGCGGTGCCAGCCGGAGAGGCGGCCGGCGAGCGCTACCCGGAGGCGCAGATGCGCCAGCTCGACAGCGAACGCTCCTAGCCGAGTTCCGCGCGCACCAGCTCCGCCAGTTCGCTCATGTGGAACGGCTTGCGCAGGAACCGGCCCAGCGCCGCGGATGGCATGTGGGTGCCGGAAATCAGCACGACGATCACTTCCGGCCAGCGTCTGGCGATCTGCTCCGACAGTTCCGTGCCCGACATGCCGGGCATGCGCACGTCGCTGATGACCATCTCCACCGCCCTGTCGCCGGCGAGGATCGGCAGCGCCTCCTCGCCGCTCGCCGCGGTGGCGACCTCGTAGCCGATGTCGCTGAGCGTCTCGGCCACCTGGGCGCGCATCTCCGCCTCGTCGTCGACCACGAGGATGCGGTGGTGCGAAGTGACCGAAGCCTGGCGGGAACGGGAAGAAACGCCGCTCATCGGCGTGGCTGCCACCGCACGCCGGCGCCGTCGCACGCGGACGGCGAGCCCAGAAGCGGGGTTGCGGCATGAGTCATGGGGAGCGGGCGGTCCGAGGTGGGGTGGCGGGACGATGGTTGTACCAGACCTGCGTGCAGGCGGCGCCCCCGGGGCCGGTCACAACTTCGCGTTCCTGCAAAGTTGTGATAGGCGCCATCCCCCCTCGCCCTCTCAGCCCGGGTGCGATACTGTGCTTCCGCCTGCCCTGGAGACCCCCGAAGATGCGCTTCTCGATCCCCGATATGATGTGCAACGGCTGTGTGAACAGCATCACCCGTGCCGTGCAGGCGATCGACCCGAAGGCCCAGGTTGCCGCCGATCTTGCGGCGCACATGGTGGAGATCGAATCCGGCCAGCCCGCCGAGAAACTGGCGGCGGCGATCTCCGACGCCGGGTTCACCGTCGCCTCCGCCGGCTGACCGCACCACCGGCCACTGTAGCCGACCGCAAGCGACGGAGCGCCTCGCCGCATGAACAGTCTTCAGGCCATCCTGGTGGCGCTGATGCAGGGCGCAACCGAGTTGTTCCCTGTCAGCAGCCTCGGCCACGCCGTGGTGCTGCCGGCGCTGCTGCACTGGCGCCTCGACCAGCACGCGCCCTCGTTCCTGCCGTTCATCGTCATGCTGCACACCGGCACCGCCACTGCGCTGGTGGTGTATTTCTGGCGCGACTGGCTGGAACTGGCGCGCGGCGTGTTCGGCATCGGCAGCAATCAGAGCGTGAACGAGGCGAGGCTCGCCTTCGTGCTCATCGTCATCGCCACCATCCCGGCGGTGATCGTCGGTTTCACCCTGGAGAAGTTCGTGCGCGGCCTGTTCGCCAGTCCCCTGGTGGCGGCGGTGTTCCTGGTGGTGAACGGGCTGATGCTGCTGGTGGGCGAACGGCTGCGGGTGCTGAAGGGCCGGCCGCTGGCGACGCTGACAGCCCGCGACGCACTGATCATCGGCCTGTGGCAGTGCGCGGCGATGATCCCCGGCATCTCCCGCTCGGGCGCCACCATGGTCGGCGGCCTGCTGCGCGGCATCGACCACGAGGGCAGCGCCCATTTCTCCTTCCTGATCGCCACCCCGGTGATCGCCGGGGCGACGGTGCTGGAGGTGCCGAAACTGCTGCACGCCGGCGTGGCGCCGGGGATGTTCGGGATCTCGCTCGTGGCGGCGGTGGTGGCCGGCGTCACCGCCTGGCTCTCCACCTGGTTCCTGATGCGCTACTTCCACAACCACAACGAGTGGGCGCTGAACCCGTTCGCCTACTACTGCATCGTCCTCGGCGGCGGCGCCTTCGCCGCGCTGATGCTGGTCTGACGCGCTTTCAGGCTTTCGGCACCACTTCCGGGTTGACGACGCGGATCGGCGCGCCGTCGAGCCAGGCGAGGATGTTCTCCACGCTGGCGCCATAGAGTTCCGCCATGTTCTCGCCGGTGACGTAGCCGATGTGCGGCGAAAGCACCGTGTTGGGGGCGGTGCGCAGTGCGTCGTTCTCCGCCGGCGGTTCGGTGTCGAAAACGTCGAGACCGGCCAGGATGCGCCCCTCGCGCAGTGCGGCGAGCAGGGGCGCGCGCTCGATCAGCGGCGCGCGCGAGGTGTTCACCAGGATGGCGTCTTTCCTCATGCCCGCGATCTCGGCCGCGCCAACCACGCCGCGCGTGCGTTCGGAGAGCACCAGATGCAGGCTGACCGCGTCGGCCTCGGCGAACAGGTGCTCCTTCTCCACCCGCTCGGCGCCCGCCTCGGCGGCACGCGCCTCGGTGAGGTTCTGGCTCCAGGCGAGCACGCGCATCTCCAGCGCCTGGCCGTAGCGGGCCATCCGCCCGCCGATACGCCCCAGCCCGACGAGGCCGAGCGTGCGCCCGGCAAGCTCGCACCCCAACGGCATCGCCTCCTGGAAGCCGCCGGCGCGGATTGCGGCGTCTCCCGCGGGCAGGCGGCGCGCGCAGGCGAGCAGGAGGGCGAGCGCCAGTTCGGCGGTGCCGTGCGAGGTGCGCCGCGACACGGTGTTGCAGACGACGATGCCGGCGGCGGTGGCGGCCGCCACGTCCACCGCGGCGTTGCGCGGACCGGTGAAGGCGAGCAGCCGCAGCGCGGGAAGCGCCCGCAGCACCGCGGCCGGAAAGGGCGTGCGCTCGCGCATGGCGAGGACCACCTCGAAGCCGGCTAGTGCCCGCACCACCTGCGCGGCGTCGCCCAGCGGCGCGCGAAAGAACACCACCTCGGCCCGGCGGCGCAGCGCCGTCCAGTCGGCAAGTCCTTCGGCCACTCCCTGCCAGTCGTCGAGCACCGCGACGCGCATCGCCTTCTTCCTTCGTTGCCGGCGGCAATCCTGTGGCAGACGGAAGGCCGGCGCAATCCTGCCCCACGGCGCTGCCCTCTCGCGGGGTCTTGGCCTCGCGGCGCGAAGGCGCTAACCGGTCACCGGCAGCACAAGGGGAGCCAGCACGCCATGACCCGAACCGACATGGAACGCGTGGAGGCCTATCTGCGGCGGCTGTTCGGCTGCCCTGGTGTCCGCGTGGTCGCGCCGGCCAAGGCGGGGCTGCCGGCGGAAATCGCCGTCAACAACGAGGTGATCGGCACCCTCTACGAGGACCGCGAGGAGGGCGAGACCTCCTACGCCATCCACATCACGGTGCTGGAAGAGGACCTGCCGCCGGCCGACGCCGCGCCGCACCGCGGCCGCTGAACCGGATCGCGCTCAGCCCAGGGCCGCGCGGAATACCGCGTGGCCGCCTTCGGCGATCATCCGCAGTGCGATGAAGAGCACGATGGCGAGGCCGATCCAGGCGACCCAGCGGTAGCGGGCAAGCAGGCCGGCGATCAGCGATGCCGCGGTTCCCATCAGCACTACGGCGATGGCAAGCCCCGTCACCAGCACCCACAGATGCCCCTGCGCCGCTCCGGCCACGGCGAGCACGTTGTCGAGGCTCATCGACAGATCGGCGAGGACGATCTGCGTGATCGCCTGTGGCAGCGACTTGCGCACCCGCACCCTGCCGGCGACGGCGACGCGCAGGTGGCGGAGTTCGCGGAACATCTTCCAGCACACCCACAGCAGCAGCAGGCCGCCGGCCAGCAGCAATCCCACTACGGCGAACAGTTGCAGGGTGATCGCGCCGAGGGCGGCCCGCAGCACGGCGGCCGCGCCGATGCCGAAAAATATGGCGGGGCGCCGCTGCCGCCGCCGCAGCCCCGCAACGGCGAGGCCGACCACCACGGCGTTGTCGCCTGCGAGGGTGAGGTCGACCGCCAGCACCTGCAACAGCGCGGAAAGCTCGGGCAATCCGGGGAGCGTCATCGCTCTTGCTTGCCCCGCCCCGTCCCGCGGCCTAGAGGAAACCCCTCACCCAGAAGCGCTCCGGAGTGCCCATGATCCCCCGCTACAGCCGCCCGGCGATGGCCGCCATCTGGTCTCCGGAACACCGCTTCCGCCTGTGGTTCGAGATCGAGGCAACCGCCGCCGAGGGCATGGCGCGAGCGGGCGCCACCCCGGACGAAGCCGCCCGCCTCATCCGCGAGCGCGGCAGCAAGGCGATGGCCGCGTTCTCCGCCGCCGACATCGACCGCATCGACGCGATCGAACAGGAAACCCGTCACGACGTCATCGCCTTCCTTACCTGGCTCGCCGAACATATCGGCCCGGAGAGCCGTTTCGTCCACCAGGGGATGACCAGTAGCGACCTGCTCGACACCTGCCTCGCGCTGCAGCTTGCCGAGGCGGCCGACCTGCTGCTCGCCGACCTCGACTCGGTGCTGGCAGCGCTGAGGAAGCGCGCCTTCGAGCACAAGCTCACGCCCACCATCGGCCGCAGCCACGGCATCCACGCCGAGCCGACCAGCTTCGGCCTCAAGCTCGCCGGCCACTACGCCGAATTCGCGCGTAACCGCGACCGGCTGAAGGCGGCGCGGGCGGAGGTGGCGACCTGCGCCATCAGCGGCGCCGTCGGCACCTACGCCCACCTCGATCCGGGCGTGGAGGCCTACGTGGCGGAGAAGCTGGGGCTGGCGGTGGAGACGGTTTCCACCCAGGTGATCCCGCGCGACCGCCATGCGGCGTTCTTCTGTGCCCTCGGCCTCGTCGCCTCCGCCGTCGAAAGGCTCGCGATCGAGGTGCGGCATCTGCAGCGGAGCGAACTCCGCGAGGCGGAGGAGTTCTTCCACCCCGGCCAGAAGGGCTCGTCGGCGATGCCGCACAAGCGCAATCCGGTGCTGAGCGAGAACCTGACGGGGCTCGCACGCATGGTGCGCTCCGCCGTGGTGCCGGCGCTGGAGGACGTGGCGCTGTGGCACGAGCGCGACATCAGCCATTCGAGCGTGGAGCGGATGATCGGCCCCGACGCCACGGTGACGCTGGATTTCGCTCTCGGCAGGCTTGCCGGGATGATCGAGCGCCTGGTGGTGTATCCCGAACGGATGGCCGCGAACCTGGAAAGCCTGGGCGGCGTGGTGCACTCGGGCGAGGTGCTGCTGGCGCTGACCCGCGCCGGGCTTTCCCGCGAGGACGCCTACCGCATCGTGCAGCATCACGCGATGGCGACCTGGCGGGCGCTCGGCACCGCCGACGCGAGGAACTTCCGCGAACGGCTGCTCGCCGATGCCGAGGTGAGCGGGCGGCTGGATGCGGCGGCGCTCGACGCCGCGCTCGACCCGGCGCGGCACCTGCGCCACGTGGACACCATCTTCGCCCGCGTCTTCGGCGCCCAGACGGCTTGAAAGGAGCCTGCCGCCGGGGAACATCGGCCCTGCACCCATGCGTGACCTCTGCCGTGGCACCGTGCCCGGCCGGCTGCTATACGGAACGCGCGCTGCCGCCCCGCGGGTTGCGGCGCATCCCCATGCGAGGCGGCGGCAACGTCGCCGCCGGAAGGAACTTTCGATGGCCCGCCGCCGCCAGCTCTATGAAGGCAAAGCCAAGATCCTGTTCGAGGGACCGGAGCCCGGCACTCTCGTGCAGTATTTCAAGGACGACGCCACCGCCTTCAACTCGCAGAAAAAGGGCGTCATCACCGGCAAGGGCGTGCTGAACAACCGCATCAGCGAATACCTGATGACGCGGCTCGGCGAGATCGGCGTGCCCACGCATTTCGTCCGCCGGCTCAACATGCGCGAGCAGCTTATCCGCGAGGTCGAGATCATCCCGGTGGAGGTGGTGGTGCGCAACGTCGCCGCCGGCAGCCTCTCGACCCGGCTGGGCATTCCCGAGGGCACCCGGCTGCCGCGCTCGATCATCGAGTACTACTACAAGAACGACCAGCTCGGCGACCCGATGGTGGCCGAGGAGCACATCACCGCGTTCGGCTGGGCCTCCACCCAGGACCTCGACGACATGGTGGCGCTTACCTTGCGCATCAACGACTTCCTGACCGGCCTGTTCCTCGGCGTCGGCATCAGCCTGGTGGACTTCAAGCTGGAGTTCGGCCGGCTGTGGGAGAACGAGGAGATGCGCATCGTGCTGGCCGACGAGATCAGCCCGGACAACTGCCGGCTGTGGGATACCAAGACCAACGAAAAGATGGACAAGGACCGCTTCCGCCGCGACCTCGGCAATGTCGAGGAGGCGTACCAGGAAGTGGCGCGGCGGCTCGGCATCCTGCCGGAAGCCGGCACGCGCGACCTCAAAGGCCCGGAGATCATGCAGTGATGAAGGCTGTGGTGAGCGTGACGTTGAAGCCCGGCGTGCTCGACCCGCAGGGGAAGGCCATCGCGCAGGCGCTTCATAATCTGGGATTCTCCTCGGTTACCGACGTGCGCGTGGGCAAGCGGATCACCGTGCAGACGACCGAGACCGATCCGGCCGCCGCCCACGCCCAGGCGGAGGAGATGGCGCGGAAGTTGCTGGCGAACACGGTGATCGAGAGCTTCCAGGTCGAGATCGTGCCGTGAAGGCCGGCATCGTCGTCTTCCCCGGCATCAACCGCGAGCGCGACATGGCGATCGCCCTCGCCCAGGCGGCTGGGAGCGCGCCGCGGATGATCTGGCATCGCGAGACCGATCTCGAAGGTCTTGATCTGGTGGTGATTCCGGGTGGCTTCTCCTACGGCGACTATCTGCGCTGCGGCGCCATGGCAGCGCGCTCGCCGGTGATGGACGCGATCCGCGCGCACGCCGCCCGCGGCGGCGCCGTGCTCGGCGTGTGCAACGGCTTCCAGATCTTGATCGAGGCCGGGCTGCTGCCGGGCGCGCTGCTGCGCAACGCCTCGCTGCGGTTCCTTTCCTGCGACTGCTGGCTCCGGGTGGAGCGCACGGACACCATCTTCACCGACCACTGGCAGCGGGGCGCGGTGTTCCGCAGCCCGATGGCGCACGGCGACGGTAACTACTTCGCCGACGACCCCACGCTCGACCGCCTGGAAGGCGAAGGGCTGGTGGCATTCCGCTATGTGACCGAGCAGGGCGAGGCGACGACGACAGCCTGCCGCAACGGCAGCGTGCGCAACATCGCCGGCATCCTCTCCCCCAACCGCCGCGTCCTCGGACTGATGCCGCATCCCGAAGATCTGGTCGATCCGCTGATGGGCGGCACCGATGGCCAGCCCCTGTTTCATGGCCTTGCCGCGGCGCTCGCCGCCTGAAGCCTTCGTCCCGGCACCGCAGTTTCATTCGAGGCAGTTCTTCATGGCCCGCGACGTCAACGCCTCCCTTGCCCGCGAGTTCGGCCTTTCCGCCGAGGAATACGGCCGCGTGCTTTCCATTCTCGGCCGCACGCCGAGCTTCACCGAACTCGGCATCTTCAGCGTCATGTGGTCGGAGCACTGCTCCTACAAGTCGAGCCGCGTCTGGTTGAAGGAGCTTCCCACCAAGGCGCCCTGGGTGATCCACGGACCGGGCGAAAACGCCGGCGTGGTGGCGGTGGGCGACGGGCTTGCCGCCATCTTCAAAATGGAGAGCCACAACCACCCGAGCTACATCGAGCCCTACCAGGGCGCGGCGACCGGCGTGGGCGGCATCCTGCGCGACGTGTTCACCATGGGCGCGCGGCCCATCGCCAATCTGAACGCGCTCCGCTTCGGCGACCCCGCCCTGCCCCGCACGCGCAACACCATCGACGGCGTGGTGCGCGGCATCGGCGACTACGGCAACTGCGTCGGCGTGCCCACCGTGGGCGGCGAGGTGAACTTCCACCCGGCCTACAACGGCAACCCGCTGGTGAACGCGATGACCGTGGGCGTCGCCCCGGCCAACCGCATCTTCCTCTCCGCCGCCGCCGGCATCGGCAACCCGGTGGTCTACGTCGGCTCGAAAACCGGGCGCGACGGCATCCACGGCGCCACCATGGCCTCAGCCGAATTCGCTGAGGACAGCGAGGAGAAGCGCCCGACCGTGCAGGTGGGCGACCCGTTCGAGGAAAAGCTCCTGATCGAGGCATGCCTGGAACTGATGGCAACCGACGCCATCGTCTCGATCCAGGACATGGGGGCCGCGGGCCTTACCTCCTCCTCGGTGGAGATGGCGGGCAAGGGCGGCGTCGGCATCGCCATCGACCTCGACCGTGTGCCGCAGCGCGAAGCGGACATGACCGCCTACGAGATGATGCTCTCGGAGAGCCAGGAACGCATGCTGATGGTGCTGCGCCCCGACCGCGAGGCCCTGGCACGCTCCATCTTCGAGAAATACGAACTCGACTTCGCGGTGATCGGCACGCTCACCGCCACCGGGCGCATCGTGGTGCGCCACCGGGGCCGGGTGGAAGCCGACATCCCGCTCGAGCCGCTCGCCGATCAGGCGCCGCTCTACCACCGCCCCTATTCCGAGACACCCGCGCCCGCCCCGCTCGGCGCGGTGACCGATCCCCTCGGCGTGCGCGCGTCGCTGTTGCGGCTGATCGGCTGCCCCGACCTCTGCTCACGCCGCTGGGTGTGGGACCAGTACGACGCCACCGTCGGCGGGCAGACCGTCCGCCGCCCCGGCAGCGCGGATGCCGCCGTGGTGAAGCTCGAAGACAGCCGCCGGGCGCTGGCGCTCACCGTCGATTGCACGCCCCGCTACTGCAAGGCCGACCCCGAGGCGGGCGGCGCGCAGGCGGTGGCCGAGGCGTGGCGCAACATCACCGCCACCGGGGCAACGCCGCTCGCCATCACCGACTGCATGAACTTCGGCAACCCCGAAAAGCCGGAGATCATGGGGCAGTTCGCCGCCGCCATCCGCGGCATGGCCGCCGCCTGCACCGCGCTCGACTTCCCGGTAGTGAGCGGCAACGTCAGTTTCTACAACGAGACGGAAGGCCGGCCGATCCTGCCGGCGCCCTGCATCGGCGGTCTCGGCGTGCTGGAGGAGGCCACCCAGGCGGCGCGGATCGCGCCTCCCGCCGGCAGCGAACTGCTGCTGGTCGGCGCCGTCGCCGGGCACCTCGGGCAATCGTTGTGGCTGCGCGAGGTGGCCGGAAGCGAGGACGGGCCGCCGCCCCCGGTGAACCTCGCCGCCGAGCGGCGGAACGGTGATTTCGTGCGCCGGATGATCCTCACGGGCAAGGCGGGCGCCTGTCACGACGTCGCCGACGGCGGCGTGCTGGTGGCGGTGGCCGAAATGGCGCTGGCCGGTTCGGTCGGCATCGAGCTCGACGCGCCGGAAATCGCCATGCCGGCGCATGCCTTCTGGTTCGGCGAGGACCAGGGCTGCTACGTGCTGGCTGTGGAAAATGCCGCGGCGGTGCTGGCCGAAGCCGCCGCCGTCAGCGTGCCGGCCCGCCGGCTCGGCCGCGTCCGCGGGGAGGATTTGAAACTGGCAGGTGGCGTGCCTATTTCCCTGGGCGAACTTCGCGCCGCCCACGAAGCCTTTCTGCCTTCGCTGATGGGCGGCTGACACCAACGGGGGATTTGCCGCGATGGCGATGTCGGCTGGCGAGATCGAGACGCTGATCAGGGCGGCGTTTCCGGACGCGCGGGTGACGATCGAGGATCTCGCGGGCGACGGCGACCATTACGCCGCCACCGTGGTCAGCGAATCGTTCCGCGGCCTTCCCCGCGTCCGCCAGCACCAGCTTGTCTACGCCGCCCTCAGCGGACGGATGGGAGGGGCGCTGCACGCGCTGGCCCTGCAGACTTCGGCCCCCGAACAAGGACCTTCCGCATGAGCATCCCCGTCTCCGAGCGCATCCAGGCCGACATCTCCGCCAACCCGGTTTTTCTCTACATGAAGGGCACGGCGAAGTTCCCGCAGTGCGGGTTCTCGGCGCGGGTGGTGCAGATTCTCGACCACCTCGGTGTGCGCTACGCCACCGCCGACGTGCTGGAGGACCCGGAACTACGCGACGGCATCAAGCGGTTCTCCAACTGGCCGACGATCCCGCAGCTTTACGTGGCCGGCACCTTCGTCGGCGGCTGCGATATCGTCACCGAGATGTACCAGAGCGGCGAACTGAAGGCGCTGCTTGCCGAGAAGGGCCTGCTGCCGTCGGCCTACACCTGAGGGCGACGGCCTTCTACGGCCGCTCCGCCGGCGGGCGCCAGAACGCCATCAGGTGCTCCGGCAGGTCGGAGTCCGCCACCTTGACGATGTCCTTGGCCAGGGCACCGCTGACGCGGGAGGCGACGTGCGGCTCCAGGGCTTCCCGCAGCACGCGGAGCGCCGCCACCGGCGCCACCAGCACAAGATGGCCGAACTGCCCCGCGGTGGCGGCGGCGTTTACCTGCGCGGCGACGTAACGGAGGAATTCCTGCTTCGCCGCCCGCTTCGGGTCCACCCGTGGCTCGATCGCCTGCCGCTCGGCCATGGCGCCGTCGGAGGCGCGGCCGGAACGGTCGGTGGCCGCCACGTCGCCGGGAAGACGGTGCGCTCCCGGCGCGTCGAAGCTGGTGACGGTGCGGAACTGCCGCCGTGGCATCGGCACCACGACGCGGGCGTGCGCCCCATCGACCACCAGAACCCAGATCGTTCCTTCGTTGCCAGTCATCACGAATCTCCTCTGCGCCGACGCGGCGGCGCTCCCCGGAGGGATCGCCATTGTGCCGCCGCTCGCGTGCGTTCGGCAATGAAATGAGCAAAATCGGCCGTTCTTCGTGTCCGGCGGCTGCCTGAAGTCGTTACCATCCGCGTCACCCGGGTCGGATGGGCAGGTGCTTGCCGAACATCACCGCGGTACAGAGGCTGCCGTCCGGCAGGAGGGCGTAGTTCGCCACCCTTCCGGTCTCGATCCAGCCGAGCGAGCGGTACAGCGCTTCCGCGGCACTGCCCTCGCAGGTATCCAGCACCAGCAGGCTGCGCCCCGCGGCGGCGGCAGCGGCCTCCGCTTCCCGCATCAGCCGTCGCGCCACGCCGCGGCGCCGGGCGGCCGGGTGGATCAGCAGCTTTTTCACCTCGGCCCGGTGCGGCTGGTTGGGCGGGGTGGCGAGGTCCACCTGCACCGTTCCTGCCACCTCGCCATCGAGCCAAGCGGCGAACAACAGGCAGCGGCCGGCGGCGACCTCGGCAGCGGTGCGGTGCCAGAACGCCCGCGCGGTGCGGGTGGCGAGCGGTGGCAGGAACGAAACCGAGGCGCCGTCCTCGACGCAATCCCGCAGCACCAGGGAAAGCCGGGTCTCCGCCGAAGCGGCGGCGGCGGTGTCCAGCTGCCGCGCCACGACGCCGGCGAGCGGCTTGGCGTAGCCGAACTCCACCGTGTTGGAGAGATCGTGCAGTGCCCGGATCGGGCCGGCGCGCAGATAGGAGTGCTTTTCGTAGAAACCGTGAGCGCGGGTGAACCGGGTGTCGGTCCAGAGCTTCATCCCGCTCGCGCCCTGCGCGCGGGCCTGCGCCTCCGCCAGCGCGAGCAGCCTGGAAGCGAGGCCGCTGCCGCGCTCGGAGACGGCGGCGTACATCTTGCAAAGTTCCCACGCGCCGTCCCCGAGCGGCCGGGTGGCGACCATGCCCACCACCCTGCCCGCCCTCTCGGCGCACCAGAGCGCCCCGCCCTTCGCCGCGTAATGGCTGGCAAGCGCCCGGAGTTCCGGCACCTCGGCATCCACGTCCATCACGCAGGCGGGATATTCGGCCCAGCAGTCTCCGACGAGGGCGATAAAGCCCGCCGCGTCGTCGTCGCGGCCGGGGCGGATCGCGGCCGCAGTGCTCACCGCAGCCCGTGGGTGAAGGCGGCGATGCGCTCCATGCCCTTAGCGAGCGAGACGTCGTCGGTGGCGTAGCTGATGCGCACGTAGGGGCTCATGCCGAAGGCCGAACCCTGCACCAGCGCCACGTGCCGTTCCTCCAGGAGCGCCATGGCGAAGTCGGCATCCGTTTGCAGCAGGCGGCCGCCGGCGGTGGTCTTGCCCAGGCAGCCGGCGATGTTCGGGAACACGTAGAAAGCGCCTTCCGGCTCGTGGCAGGCGATGCCGGGACAGGCGTCCAGCGCCGCCACCACGAAATCGCGCCGCTTGCGGTAGATGGCGGCTCGCTCGGCCACCAGGTCCTGCGGCCCGTCGATCGCCGCCGCCTCCGCCGCCTGCCCGACCGTGGAGACGCCGGCGGCGATATGGCCCTGCATGGAGACCATGGCGCGGATCAGGTCGCGCGGGCCGCCGGCGAAGCCGATGCGCCAGCCGGTCATAGCGTAGGTCTTGGAGACGCCGCTCACCGTGAGCGTGCGATCGCGCAGGCGCGGCTCCACCTCGGCCAGCGTTTCGTGGTGCCGGTCCGTGTAGATCAGGTGCTCGTACATGTCGTCCGACATCACCCAGAGCTGCGGATGGCGGAGCAGCACCTCGGCAATGGCGGCGGTCTCCTCGCGGCTCGCCACCGCGCCGGTGGGATTGTTCGGGTAGTTGAGCAGCAGCCACTTGCTGCGGGGCGTGATCGCCGCCTCCACGTCTTCCGGGCGCAGGCGGAAACCGTTGTTCTGCGGACAGGTGACCGTCACCGGCACGCCGCCGACCACCTCGGTCATCAGCGTATAGGCGGCCCAGCACGGTACCGGGATGATCACCTCGTCGCCGTCGTTCACCGTGGCCATCAGCGCGTTGAACAGCACCTGCTTGGCGCCGTTGGAGACGAGAATTTCGTCGAGCGCGTAGTCCAGTCCGTGGTCGCGCCTGAACTGCCGCTGCACCGCCTCCTTCAAGGCGCGGGTACCGTCCTGCGGCGGATACTTGGTATCGCCGGCCAGCGCCGCCCGGTAGGCGGCCTCGATGGCGTGCCGGGGGGTGGCGAAGTCGGGCTCGCCGATGGTGAAAGCGACGACATCGTGGCCCGCCGCGCGCAGTTCGCGGGCTTTCACGGTCATCGCCACCGTGGCGGCCGGCCGGGCACGGCCGACACGCCCGGCCAACCCCGGCCGCGGCGAGGGCGGCTCCATCGTCTCAGACAAGCCCGCGGCAGAAGCGCTGGATGCGCGAGCATGCCTCGCGCAGGCTCTCGGTATCCGTGGCGTAGCTGATGCGGAAGTAGCCCGGATACATGAACGCCGCGCCATGCACCGCCGCCACGCCTTCCTCATCGAGCAGGGCGACGACGAAGCTCTCGTCGTCGGTGATCTCAGCGCCGCCCGCGGTCTTCTTGCCGAGGCAGCCACGCATGGAGGGGAAGACGTAGAACGCGCCTTCCGGCTTCTGGCAGACGATGCCGGGGGCCTCGTTCAGCATCGACACCACGAGGTCGCGCCGCTGCCGGTAGGTTTCCACCATGCCGCCGATGAACTCCTGCGGGCCGGTGAGCGCCGCCAGCGCCGCCGCCTGGCTGACCGAAGAGGCATTGGTGGTCGACTGGCTCTGCAGCTTGTCGAGCGCCCGGATCAGCGCCTTCGGCCCGCCGGCGTAGCCGATGCGCCACCCGGTCATGGCATAAGCCTTCGAGCAGCCGTTCATGGTGAGCGTGCGATTCTTGAGGCTCGGCTCCACCTCCACCACAGTGGCGGCGCGGAAGCCGTCGTAAGTGAGCTTGTCGTAGATGTCGTCGGTGAAGATCCACACGTCCGGGTGCTTCAGCAGCACATCGCAGATCGGCCGCAGTTCTTTCGCCGAATAGGCGGCGCCGG
>JAJXZO010000223.1 GCA_021780035.1 Pseudomonadota bacterium | reverse complement strand
GCGCGCCGCGGGGCTCGGCGTCGCGTTCCGCGCCAAGCCGGTGGTGGCCGCCGAGGCACGCGCCGAGCTGCGCCATGCCGGGCTGCGCGGCGTGCTGTTCGCGCAGGGCTACCGGGCCGAGGACATCACCGGCTGAACGCAGGCCCGCTGGCCACGCCGTCCGGCGGGATCACGCGATCCCGCCGGATATGGCTCTGCCGCTAGCCCTTGCGGGTCGGCGGCGGGGCCGCGAGCGGCAGCGGCACCCAGCGCGTGCCACCGTGGTTCTGCAGCAGCATCAGCACGTTCTGCCGCTTCTCCCGGCGCACCGCGGCGATCTGGTCGAGCACGTCGGCGGGCTTGCTCACCTCCTGCTGCTGCACCTCGAGGATGACGTCGCCGGGCTGCACGCCGCGCTCCGCCGCCGGCGAACTGCCGTCCACCGCGGTGATCACGACACCCTTCTGGTCCGGCGCGAGGTGGAACTTGGCGCGCGTGGCGGCATCGATCCCGGCGACCGAGAGGCCCATGCCCGGGAGCGCCAGCGCGGCCGGCTCGTGTGGCTTGGCCGGTTCGGCGAGGGCCGCCTGCGCGTGCGCCGGGGGCAGCTCGCCCACCACCGCCTCGATGGTCCGCCGGGCGTTGTCGCGCCAGATCTCGATCGCCACGGTCTTGCCGATCGCGGTCGCGGCGACGATGCGCGGCAGGGCGTGGCTGTCCTTCACCTTCTGGCCGTCGAAGCGGAGGATCACGTCGCCGGTGGCGAGCCCGGCCTTGGCGCCCGGCCCGCCGGGGACGACGCCGGCGACCATGGCGCCGCCCGCCTGCTTCAGCCCGAGGCTTTCAGCGATGTCCTTGGACACGTCCTGGATGGTCACGCCGAGATAGCCGCGCCGGGCGTGGCCGTATTTCCACAACTGATCGACGACCACGCGCGCGGCATTGGAGGGGATCGAGAAGCCGATGCCGATCGAGCCGCCGGAGGGCGAGTAGATCGCCGTGTTGATGCCGATGACGTGGCCGTTCATGTCGAACAGCGGGCCGCCCGAGTTGCCCATGTTGATGGGCGCGTCGGTCTGGATGAAGTTGTCGTAGGGGCCTTCGTTGATGTTGCGCCCGCGGGCCGAGATGATGCCGGCGGTGACGGTGCCGCCGAGGCCGAACGGGTTGCCGATCGCCATCACCCAGTCACCGACGCGCGCGCGGTCGGAATCGCCCCAGTCCACGGCCGGCAGCGGATGCCCGGCGGTCACCTTCAGCACCGCGAGATCGGTCCGGGAATCGGCCCCGAGCAGCTTCGCCTTGAGCGTGGTGCCGTCATGCAGCGTGACGGTGATGGTGTCCGCGCCACGGATCACGTGGTTGTTGGTCACGATGATGCCGGAGGAGTCGATGATGAAGCCCGAGCCCAGCGCCTGGCGCCGCTCGATCGGCGGCGGGCTGCCGCCCGGCTGCTGGTGCTGCATGAAGTCGTGGAAGAATTTCTCGAACGGCGAGCCCGGCGGCAGGCCGGGGATCGGCGGCATGTTGCCGTTGCTGGCCGCGACCGCCTCCGAGGAGGAGACGGTCACCACCCCCGGCAGCAGGCGCGCCGCCAGGTCGGCGAAGCTCGCCGGCGCTGCACCTGGGGCAGCTGAACCGAGGGCTGCTGAACCGGGGGCTGCTGAACCGGGGGCTGCTGAACCCCCGGGAAGCGGGCGCGCGAGCGCCGGGCGCGCCACGACCATGCAGGGCAACAACAGCAGCACCGCGATGACGCGGATCATCCTGACCATGCAACTCCTCCTCGCGGTGGCAGCGACCGCGATCCTGTTCGCAATCTAGCGCGGTTCGGCCACCGCCGCCGCTATTTCGCGCCCGCCGGCGCCGCGACGCCGGGCGGCGTCTTCAGCAGCGACAGAAAGCCGGAATCCGGGCTCAGCACCAGGCGCGACTTGCCGGCGGCGAAGCCCTGGCGGTACGCCTCGAGCGTGCGCCAGATGCCGAAGAAGTGCGGATCCTTCGAGTAGGCCGCGGCGTAGGTGGCGATCGCCGCCGCCTCGCCCTCGCCGCGCAAGGCGTCTGCCTTGGCGTGCGCGTCGGCGAGCAGCACGGTGCGCTCGCGGTCGGCGTTGGCGCGGATCTTCGCCGCCTGCTCCGCACCCCGCGCGCGCACCTGGGCGGCGACGCGCTGGCGCTCGGACTGCATGCGGCTCAGCACCGCCTGGGTGTTCTCCGGCGGCAGGTCGGCGCGGCGGATGCGCACGTCGATGACGGCGACGCCGAAGGACGTCATTTCCTGATTCACCCGCTGCTGGATCGCGCCCATGATGCGGGTGCGCTGCGCCGACAGCACGTCGAGCAGTTGCTCGTTACCCAGCACGCTGCGCATCGAGGACGAGAGGATGCTGTCGAGGCGGTTGCGGATGCCCTGCTCGGTGGGGCCGACGGTCTGGTAGTATTTGAGCGGATCGGTGATGCGGAAACGGGCGAAGGCATCGACGATCAGCCGGCGCTGGTCGCCGAGAATCACTTCCTCGGGCGGCGTGTCGTAGTCGAGCAGGCGGTGGTCGAAGGCGATCGCGGTCTGCACGAAGGGAAGCTTCATGTGCAGGCCCGGCTTCTCGATCACGCGCACCGGCCGGCCGAACTGGGTGAGCAGCACCTGCTCGGTCTGGCCGACGGTGAAGAACGTGTTGGCAATGACGAGGATTGCAACGAACAGGACGGCGAACAACGCCACGATGCGCCCGGTCATGGCTTCACCCCCTTGCCGGCCGGCGCCGTCGCGGGCGCCGTCGCGGGCGCCTGCGGCGGGCCGCCGAGCGGCAGCATCGGCAGCAGGCCGTGCACGGCGCCGTCGACGACGGTGGTCGGCGTGCTGCTCAGGATCGACTGCATGGTCTCGATGTAAAGCCGGCGCAGGGTGATGGCCCTGGCGGCGTCGTAGGCGGCGAGGACGGAGAGGAAGCGCTGCGACTCACCCGTGGCGCGGGCCTCGGTCGCGGCCTTGTTGGCCTCAGCGGCGGCGACGATCTGCGCCGCGGTGCCGCGCGCCCTGGGCACGATGTCATTACGGTAGCCCTCGGCCTGGTTGATGGTGCGCTGCGCATCGGCGGCGGCGCGCTGCACGTCGCGGAAGCTTTCGATCACCTGCGCCGGCGGGTCGCTTTTCTGCAGCGTGACCTGGGTCACCTCGACGCCGGTGCGGTAGTGGTCGAGGATCGCCTGCACGCCCTTCTGCACCTCGACCTGGATGCGGTTGCGCGCGTCGGTCAGCGCCGGCTGGATCGGCGTGCTGCCGATCACCTCGCGCATCACGCTCTCGGCCACCGCCTTCACGGTCTGCGCCGGATGGCGGGTGTTGAACAGGAACGCCTTGGCGTCGCGGATGCGCCAGAAGACGGTGAAGTGCAGGTCGATGATGTTCTCGTCGCCGGTCAACATCAGGCTTTCCGCCGGGACATCGCGCGGGGCCGCCCCGCCCGAGCCAGACGCCGAGCGGTAGCCGATCTGGACGCGCTCGACGCGGGTGACCGGCGGCAGCAGCACGCTCTCGATCGGCCAGGGCAGGTGGTAGTTGAGGCCTGGTGGCGTGGTGCCGGCGAAAGCACCGAAGCGCAGCACGACCCCCTGCTCGTCAGGCTGGACGACGTAGAAGCCGCTGGCGAGCCAGGCGCCGACGATGATGACGGCCAGCAGCACGGCGCCGCGCGCGCCGCCGAAGCCGCGGCCGCGCCAGCGCCAGCCGCCGGACCCACCGCCCGAACCGCCG
>JAJXZO010000235.1 GCA_021780035.1 Pseudomonadota bacterium | reverse complement strand
GCCGCTTTCGTGTTGCCAGCAGGCGCTCACCGTGTCCTCGGCGGCGTAGAGCCCGGCGCGGTTGGCGGCCATCCCCGCCACTTCGGCGATCGGTCCGAACCACCAGTCGAGCAGATCGAGCGCGTGCACCCCCATGTCGAGAAACTTGCCGCCGCCCGCGATTTCCGGGCGCACCCGCCAGGGCAGCGTCGCCGGCGAGAGTTCCTCCGCCGCCGGCGGCTGGTGCTGGACGATGCCCACCGCCCGCACGGGGCCGATCGCCCCTTCGCGCAGCCAGTCGCGCACGGCGAGGAAGCGCGGCATGGCGCGGCGGTAGTAGGCGACGAACAGTCCGCGGCGCGCGGCGGCGCAGGCCGCGATCATCTCCGCGCAGTCCGCGTGGTTCAGCGCCATCGGTTTCTCCACATAGACGTGCTTGCCGGCGGCGGCGGCGGCGAGCGTCAGCGCCTTGTGGGAGGCGGGCGGGGTGGCGATGTAGACGGCATCGATGTCGGGCGCGGCGAGCAGTTCGGCGGCCGTGTCGTAAGCCCGGTCCACCCCGTGCCGCGCCGCCCAGTCGCGTGCGCGCGCCGGCGTGGCGGAGGCGACCGCGAGCAGCCGCGAGCGCTCCGCCCTGGCGAAGGCGGGGCCGCTTTTCACCTCGGTGACCGCCCCGCAGCCGATCATGCCCCAGCGCACCTCGTGCATCCACGCCTCCTCCGACGTTTTCCGCCGGAGGCTAGGCGCAGGATGGTCGGTGCCGCAACGGTGCGGGACGATTCAGGCCCCGCACGCCCGGTTCAGCCCTTCGGCGGCATCACCTGACCGCGGATTTCGCCCGCCGGATGCTTCTTCGTGTGGACGTTGATGTACCAGAGCCCCGCCTCGAACTGCTTCGTCTGTGCCGGCGTAAGCGTGGCGGCGCCGGTGATCGGGCTGGGATTGGAGGCGGCACCTCGATGGGTGATCCACACCAGCACTCCGGCGTTCTGGCCGGCCTTCGCTGGCCCGTGGAAGTGGGCCATGGTCACCGGGCTGGAGAGGCCGCTGTAGGCTACCGACCAGGAAAGGTGGCGGGTCTGCGCATCCCAGGTGAGTTTCGCACTGCCGCTGCCGTAGCCGGAGACCATCGGCACGTTCTGTTTGCCGCTGAGCGGCACGGTGAAGGTAACCGGTGCGGCAAGCGCCGCAGTGCTCCAGCCGATGGCGGCCGCGGAGAACAGGCCGAACAGCGCGCGGCGCGGAAGAGTTGGGCGCATGAAAATTCCCCAATGTTGTTGTCTTCGGGCGCGGACGGATGCCGCGCTCCCGCGTACGTGGGTTTGCCACTCACGCATGTCGCCGGCGGAAGGCCTGCAATTTCGCGTGAAAGCGGCGCGGTGCCTCAGCGTTGCAGGAAGCGGAGGCGGTTTGCCTGCGGCACCACCGCGGTGAGCGGCCCACCGCGACAGGCGCCGGTATCGATGCCGATACGGTTCGACCGCGCTTGCGGCTCCCGTGCGGGCGTGTGGCCGTGCACCACCACCGCCGGCAGCACGCCTTCAAAGGAGAGGAACGGCTTGCGGATCCACAGCAGACCCTCGCGCGACTGCTCCGCGAGCGGCACGCCGGGGCGCAGGCCGGCATGCACGAACAGGTAGCCGCCGGCGGTGTGCATCAGCGGCAGCCGGTGGAGGAAGGCCAGGTGCGCTCGCGGTATCGCCGACTCCCAGGCGGAAGGATGCGCCGCGGGCGACACTCCCCAACTGGCGAGTGAGGCGTCGCCACCGTTCAGCAGCCAGATATCCGCCATTTCCGGATCGGCCAGCGCGGCGAGCGCCATGTCCTCGTGGTTGCCCAGCAGCGTCACCACCCGCACCGGGCAGGGAACGGACGGAAACGGACGCATCAAGGTTTCGATCACTCCCGCCGTGTCGGGGCCGCGGTCGATGCAATCGCCGATATGGATCACCTGCGCCGAACGCGGCGGATCGGCGGCCAGGTCCTCGACGATGGCGCGAAGCAGCGCTGCGAGCGGCCCCGAGCAGCCGTGGATATCGCCCACGGCATACACGCGCAGCCCTTCCGGTAGCGATGCCGGGGCTGGCAACCATTTCTTCATGCGCACAAGGTAGTATCGATAGATCCTCTCCGCGAGGAGGAGGAGAACGCAAACGCATCCTGCCGTTCGCCGCTTGCGGCGCGTGGCGCCATGCGCGACGGAAAGGCAGCAGGCCAGAGAACGGAAACACGCGGAACGGCCATCGGGCCGGCTAGCATGTTCCTGTCGGGGTGGCGGCGATGCCAGCGAAACGCGAAACGCCAGCTAGCAAACGCATATTCACGGCATTAGGTTTTTTCTTGTATTTTGTGCATTTACATCGGTAGACTTGCCCTAGAGCAAATCCAGCGACGGCCTGAGAACGGCGGTACGTGGCTATGAAACCTGGAATTGAAACGATCGGACGCCTGCCGCTGTTCATCGGCCTCGAATCCGACATGCTGGACCGGCTGAATGCCATCGGCGATGTCGCGCGCTTCGGCCCGAACGATGAAATCCTGCCGCAAAACGAGGTGCCACAGGAAATTGTCCTGTTGCTGTCGGGAGCGATCGCCAGCACCCACAACGAACCCAGGCAGGGCAGCGCGGTTATCGATGTCCTGCTGCCCGTCTCCATCGTCGGCTGCTCGGCGGCGCTGCTGCGCAAGCCGGCCGAACACGGCGCCCGCACCATCGCCCCCTCCCGCTGCATCCTCTTTCCCGCCGCCGAGTTCGACCACCTGCTGCAAGGCAACGCCGAGCTGTCGCGCCGGCTGTTCAATACCTACCTGCGCGAGACCACGCATCTGCAAAAGGAATTGTGTGCGCTGAAGCTGCATTCGGCCGCCGAGCGCCTTGCCATCTACCTGCTCGAACTCGCCGAAGGCCGCGCCGAAGTGCCGCCGCGCTTCGTGCTGCCGTTCGAGAAACGATTTCTCGCCGGCAAGATCGGCTGTTCGCAGGCCAATCTGTCGCGGGCCTTCGCGGCGTTGCGCGTCGCGGGGGTGGAAACCCGGCGCGACGGCGTAGTGCTGCGCGACCCCCTGGCGTTGCGCGCGTTTGCCACCGGCAGCACGGGAACCGAATGGGCATACCTCTGAGCCGCTCCCCACGGCGAGGCCCGATGCCGTTTTCACGGCGGGCGGCGCTGCTGGGCGGCGGCTTGCTGCTTTCCGCCGCCGCGAAGGCGGCAACCACGCTGCGCTGGGCCACTGTGGTCGCGCCCACTCATCCGGAAGCGGCGATGATGCGGGCGGTGGCCGCCGATGTCTTCGAAGGAACCGGCGGCGCGGTCGCCATCGAAGTGTATGCGGGGGGCGCGCTCGGTTCCTCGCACGACATCATCGCCGCCACCTGGGCCGGTGCCGTGCAGATGGTGGTGGAGGGCGCGGCGCAGTTCGGCCGCTTCGTCGCCCCGTTCTCGATCCTGGAATCACCCTACCTCTGGCGCGATCTCGCCCACATGCGGGGCGCGCTGGCGGGGCCGCTGATGCACGGCATGCAGCGGCAGATGCGCAGGAACTACACCATGCGCATGCTCGGGTGGAATTTCTACGGCACGCGGCACCTCACCACCACGCACCGCGCGGTCCGCACGATGGCCGACATGGCGGGACTTCGCCTGCGCGTCCCGGCCGTGGCGATGTTCCGCGCCATGGCCACGGCGTGGGGGGCGGAACCGGCCGCACTCGATATCGCCGAACTCGCCGCCGCACTGCGTGCCGGCGCCGTCGACGCCCAGGAAAACCCCCTGCCCACCATCGCCACCAGCCATCTCGACGCCCTGCAGCGCTGCCTCGTGCTTACCGCCCACGTGATGACGCCGCGCCCCATCATGATCAACGAAGCCGCCTGGCAGCGGCTTGCGGCGCCGGAGCGGCGGCGGCTCGCCGAAGCCATCGCCCGGCGCTCCGCCGAGCAGAACGCCCAAGTCGTCGCGTTGGAGCAGACGCTCCCCGCGCGCTTCGCCGCCACCGGCATGACGGTGATCACTCCCGACGTGGAAAGTTTCCGCAGACCGGTGCTGGCGGTGATGCCGGCGCTGTTCGGCCGGTGCCGGAGCTTCGGCCTGTGGAAGGCGATCCGCGCCGCCTGAAGTGCCGGCTTTGCTCCGCTGTCTGCGGCGGCGAGACGCACGCTGCGGTAGCTTCCGGCCGCTCCGGTCGGGAGGGGCCGCCTAGCTCTCGGCCGCCCTCGGCAGGCTGACGATGAAGCGGGCACCGATGGTGGTGCCCGAGGCATCGCGGCGGTTCTCGGCGACGATCCGCCCGCGCAACGCCTCGACGATCTGCCGGCTGATCGACAGGCCGAGACCGGAATGCTGGCCGAAATGCTCGCCGCGCGGCCGTTCGCTGTAGAAACGATCGAAGATATGTTCGAGCCGCGCCTCGGGAATGCCGGGGCCTTCGTCTTCGACGCTGATCTCGATCATGCCGCCCGTCGCGCGGGCGCCGAGCCAGATGCGTCCGGCCGGCGGCGAGAACGAGGTGGCGTTGCCGATCAGGTTGCGCAGCACCTGCACCAGGCGGCTTTCCACCGCCTGCACCACCAGTCTCTCCACCGGCGGCAGCACCAGCTCGAAGCGCGGGTCGGTCTCGCCGCGCGTCGCCTCGTTGATTTCAGCCAGCGTCTTCAGGATGGGGATCACGTCCACCGGCTCGGTGGCGGCACGCGAGAGTTCCGCGTCCACGCGCGAGGAATCGCTGATGTCGCTGATCAGGCGGTCGAGGCGGCCGACGTCCTCGGTGATGATGGCGAGCAGGTGCCGGCGCTTCTCCGGATCCTCGATCAGCCGCAGCGTCTCGATGGCGCTGCGAATGGAGGAGAGCGGGTTCTTGATCTCGTGCGCGACATCGGCGGCGAAGCGCTCGATGGCGTCCATGCGGTCCCACAGCGCCCGGGCGGACTCGGAAAGCGCCTCGGCCAGTTCGCCGATCTCGTCGCGGCGGCGGAGCAGCGGCGCCGGCACCACGCCGGTGCGCCCGCGCCCCTCGCGCATGCGGTCGGCGGCGGCGGCGAGCCTGAGAATCGGCCGCGCGATGGTCTGCGACAGATAGGAGGAGAGCATCACCGTAAGCCCCAGGGCGAGCGCGAACAGGCCGAGGATGGAAAGCCTCACGGCGAGCAGGCTCGAGTCCACCTCGCGCGCCTCACGCGTCAGCAGCACGATGCCGATGGTGATGCGGTCGCGCTGCACCGGCTCGGCCACGGTGATAAGCAGCCGGTTGTCCTCGGTGCGGCGGATGTAGGGCGGCATCTCGCGGCTCTGGTTGGACCCGGCGAGCCGCACCTCCTCCTTCACGTCGGGCTGCCAGTTGGTGCCGCCCGCGGAGGGGCCGGGATTGAGCAGCACGTTCGGGTTCTGGTGCGGCAGCAGCGCCTGCACCCAGTCGTAGACGCGCCCGATCAGGAACAGCAGCGGCCCCTGCTCCGCCGCCGGCGGCAGCGGCTCGGTCACTTCCTTGCCGGCCTTATCCTGGCGCACCCGGCTGTCGGCGACCAGCGCGCCGTCCGGGGCATAGACCTTGGCCTGCGCCGAGGGTGTTGGCTCGGTGAGCCGGCGCAGCAGCGGCCGCGCCAGGTCTGGCACCAGGAACGGGTGGCCGGCCTTGTCGTCGCGCACGGCCGTCTCGCCCAGGGCGCCGGCGTAGATGCGCGCCTGCTCGCGCAGCGTGCCGACCTCCGCCATCAGCAGCCCGTCCTGGTACTGGTCGAGATAGAGAAGCGAGGCGAGCAGCAGCACCAGCGGCATGGCATTGACGAGCAGAATGCGCCGCAGCAGCGGCGGCACCAGCCGCAGCCGCAGCCGCCGCCGCCGCCGGGCGGGAGGCCGGGAAGCCGTCATCGAGGCCGCATTCCCGCCGTCCGGCACGGATCAGGAATCCTTGTAGCGGTAGCCGATGCCGTAGAGCGTCTCGATCTGGTTGAAGTTGTCGTCGACGCTCCGGAACTTCTTGCGCACGCGCTTGACGTGGCTGTCGATGGTGCGGTCGTCCACGTAGATGTTCTCGCCGTAGGCGGCGTCGATCAGCTGATCGCGCGACTTCACCATCCCCGGTCGCGTCGCCAGCGCCTTCACCAGCAGGAATTCCGTCACCGTGAGCTGGATGTCATGCCCCTTCCACAGGCACTGGTGCTTGGTTTCGTCGAGCACAAGTTCGCCGCGCACCATCACCCCGACCTGTGTGCCGCCGCTGCTTTCGGCGCGGCTCGCCTCGTTGCGGCGCAGGAGCGCGCGGATGCGCTCGAGAAGCAGGCGCTGGCTGAACGGCTTGGTGATGTAGTCGTCGGCGCCGAGGCGCAGCCCCATCACCTCGTCCACCTCCTCGTCCTTGCTGGTGAGGAAGATCACCGGGATCGAGGAGCGCTGGCGCAGGCGCTGGAGCAGCTCCATGCCGTCCATGCGCGGCATCTTGATGTCGAGCACGGCGAGATCGACGGGCCGTGCGATCAACCCCTGCAGGGCGCTTTCGCCGTCGGTGTAGGTGCGGACCTGGTAGCCTTCCTGCTCCAGTGTCATGGTGACGCTGGTGAGGATGTTCCGGTCGTCGTCCACCAGGGCGATGGTCTGCTTCATCGTGCGGGCTCTCCAGTCTTCACGCGCGTTTGCGCGGCGTGCCAAGGGTGACATGGTAGCATGCCGGAGCAAAGCGGCGTATGGAAGACAGTGGCGGCCACAGGCTGGCGGCGAGCCCTAGCACGGGGCTGGTCTGCGGGCACCCAAGCAACAGCTTCCATCGGGGACGCGTTCAGGGAACGACGGCAGCGGCGCCACGAGGGCGCCGCGGGGGTTCCACAACGCGTGAAGGGATAGCTCGACCGATGACGCCTGATCCAACCATCCTCGATCCCGCCGCCATCCGCGCCTACAACATGGCCACCCTGGAGGGCACCGGCGTGCGCGCCGGCCAGCGGGTGTTCCGCAACCTTCCCGGCACCGCCTTGCTGGAGCAGGCGGTGCGCCGCGGCGAGGGCACGCTTTCCATCGACGGCGCGCTGATCGTGCGCACCGGCACCCACACCGGCCGCTCGGTGGCCGACAAGTTCGTGGTGGACGAGCCGGAGACCACGAGCGACGTCTGGTGGGGGAATATCAACCAGAAGCTCAGCCGGGAAAAATTCGCCGTCTTCCGCGGCCGCGTGCAGGCTTACCTGCAGGGGCAGGAACTGTTCGTCCAGGACCTCTACGCCGGCGCCGACCCGGCGCGGCGCATCCGCGTCCGCCTGGTGACCACCTCGGCCTGGGCAGGCCTGTTCGCGCGCAACATCCTGATCAAGCCGTCGCTCGAGGAACTGAGCACCTTCAAGCCGGACTACGTGATCCTGCACGCACCGCGCTTCCATGCCCAGCCGGCTATCGACGGCGTACACAGCTACACTTCCATCACGCTGTCCTTCGCCGACAAGATGGTGGTGATCGCCGGCACCCAGTACGCGGGCGAGATCAAGAAGTCGATCTTCACGGTGATGAACTGGCTGCTGCCTCCCCAGGGCGTGCTGCCGATGCATTGCAGCGCCAATATCGGGCCGAAGGGCGACGTGGCCCTGTTCTTCGGCCTTTCCGGTACCGGCAAGACCACCCTTTCCTCCGACCCGCTGCGGCCGCTGATCGGCGACGACGAGCATGGCTGGGGCCCGGACGGCGTGTTCAACTTCGAGGGCGGCTGCTACGCCAAGGTTATCGACCTCAGCGCGGAAGCCGAGCCCGAGATCTGGGCCGCCACCCACCGCTTCCGCACCGTGCTGGAGAACGTGGTCGCCGACGAGCACGGCCGCCTCGACCTCACCGACCGCCGGTACACTGAGAACACGCGGGCCTGCTACCCGGTGAGCTTCATCCCCAACGCCGTGCCCTCGGGCCGCGGCGGCCAGCCGCGCAACGTGGTGATGCTGACGGCGGACGCTTTCGGCGTGCTGCCGCCGATCGCCAAGCTTACGCCCTCGCAGGCGATGTACCACTTCCTGTCGGGCTACACCGCCCGGCTCGCCGGCACGGAAAAGGGCCTGGGCGCCGAGCCGCAAGCCACCTTCTCCGCCTGCTTCGGCGCGCCGTTCCTGCCGCGGCGACCCGAGGTGTACGGCAAGATGCTGGCCGACCTGATCGCGAAGCAGAACGTGGACTGCTGGCTGGTGAACACCGGCTGGAGCGGCGGCGCCTACGGCGTGGGCAAGCGCATGCCGATCCGCCATACCCGCGCGCTCGTGCGCGCCGCGCTCGACGGCTCGCTGTCGGGCGCTGAGTTCCACCCCGACCCGGCGTTCGGGCTGATGATCCCCGCGTCCGTGCCCGGCATCCCCGCCGAGTTGCTGAACCCGCGCGAGGCCTGGGCCGACAAGGCCGCCTACGATGCCACGGCGCGCGACCTCGTCGACCGCTTCGAAACGAACTTCGAGAAGTTCGCCGGGAACGTGGACGGCGCCGTGCGCGAAGCGGCGCTGAAGCGCGCCTGAGCGGGACTGCTTTCCGGCGCCGGCGGCCTCAGGCGTGGCCGACGGCGTTGGAGAGCAGCAGCGGGTCGATGTGCAGCGCGGCGAACGCCCGGCGCCACTTGGTGTCGTCGGCCTCGTCGAACAGCAGCGTCGGGTCGGCCGGCGCGGCGAGCCAGGCGTTCTGCTGCAACTCGCCGTCGAGTTGGCCGGGACCCCAGCCGGCGTAGCCGAGGGCGAGGATTCCCTGCTTCGGGCCGCCACCGCCGGCGATCGCCCGCAACACGTCGAGGCTGGCGGTCAGGGCAAGGCCGCCGGCGAGCGGCAGGCTGCCCTCGCCGGTCCAGTCGGCGCTGTGCAGGACGAAGCCGCGGGCCATGTCCACCGGGCCACCGCTGCACAGGCGGATGCTGCGCGCCGGCGGCACCGGGTCGATGTTGAGCTGGCGCAGCAGGTCCGCGAAGCTCGGGCTTTCCAGGGGGCGGTTGATCACCAGCCCCATCGCCCCCTTCTCCGAGTGTTCGCACAGGAAAATGACCGTCTGCGCGAAGCGCGGATCCTCCATCGCCGGCGTGGCGATCAGCAACTGGCCGGCGAGCGAGGCGGCCGACATCGGTTCGGTAAAAGCGCGTGCCATGGGGCTTATGTTGTTCCGCTCGCGCCCTCGTGCAAGCGCCATCGCCGCCGGCGCGGATGACAGGCGCCGCGTTGGCCGCTAGGAAGAGATCCGCAAGCAGGACCGGCGCGCGAGCCCGTCCCGCGCCGGCAACACAAGGAAAGCGAGGTAGCACATGGGCACGATCCGGGCCGGAGACACTCTGCCGTCGATGAAGCTGGTGATGGCCACCGCCGACGGGCCGAAGGAGATCACCACGGACGAGATCTTCAAGGGCGGCAAGGTGGTGCTTTTCGCGGTGCCGGGCGCCTTCACGCCCACCTGCAGCACCGCGCACCTGCCCGGATTCCTCCAGCACATCGATGCGCTGAAGGCGAAGGGCGTGGATCGCGTGGTCTGCATCGCCGTCAACGACGTGTTCGTCATGGAGGCGTGGCGAAAGCAGCAGGGCGTGGGCGATGCGGTGATGATGGTCGCCGACGGCTCGGCCGCCTTCACGCGCGCCATGGGCCTCGAACTCGACCTCGTCGCCCGCGGCCTCGGCGTGCGCAGCCAGCGCTACGCCCTGATCGCCGAGGACGGCAGGATCACCCACCTCGCCATCGAGGCGCCGGGGGGCTTCGAGGTGAGCCGCGCCGAGTCGATCCTCGCCGCGCTCTGAGGACTCTTCCCGGCGGCGCGGACCAGCATCGCCTCCACCGCCGCACGGTTGGCGGCGAGGAAGGCGTCACCTTGGCAGGCGCATGTCCGTAGCCGAGCAGGCGGCCACCGAGGCCGTGCCTGTGGCCGAAGCGGCGGTCAGCCTCCGGGCCGGAAAGCCCTGGGTCTCAGGCCGTCGGCGCCGGCCACAGCCAGGCCGCCCCGCGCACGCCCGAGGAATCCCCGTGTTGGTTCTTCACCACCGGCGTGTTCACGAAATCGGAGAACACGTACTCCTTCAGCAGCCTGGGCACCTCGACGTAGAGGTGATCCATGTTCGACAGCCCGCCGCCGAGCACGATGATGTCGGGGTCGAGCACGTTGATCACCACCGCGAGGCCGCGGGCCAGGCGGTCGGCGTGGCGGGCGAGCGCGGCTTGCGCATCTTTCTCGCCGGCCGCCGCACGGGCGGGTATGTGGCTCGCGTCGCGCGCCTCGGGGCCATCGCAATCGCGCGCCAGACCGGTGCCGGAGATGCGCGTCTCCAGGCAGTTGTTGTGGCCGCACCAGCAATGCGGCCCGGGCAGTTCGTCGGGCGCGGGCCAGGGCAGCGGCGTATGCCCCCATTCGCCGGCGATGGCGTGCCGCCCTCGCAGCACCTCGCCGCCGACGACGATGCCGCCGCCGCAGCCTGTGCCGATGATGACGCCGAACACCACGTGATGCCCGGCCCCCGCCCCGTCGGCGGCCTCCGACAGGGTGAAGCAGTTGGCGTCGTTGTCCACCCGCACGTGGCGGGAAAGCGCCTTCTCGATGTCGCGGTCGAACGGATGGCCGTTCAGCGCGATGGAGTTGGCGTTCTTCACCAGGCCGGTGGCGGGGCTGATGACGCCGGGAATACCGATGCCCACGCTTCCCCGGCCACCGAGGCGCGATTCCACCTCGCCCACCAGGGCGGCGATGGCGTCTATGGTGGCGTCGTAGCCCGGCGGCGTGGGCACGCGGTGACGCAGGTGCTGGCCGCCGTCGGCGCCGAGCGCGGTCGCCTCGATCTTCGTGCCGCCGAGATCGACACCGATGCGGTAATCGTAGCGGGGGTTCTCGTTCATGTGGGAAGTGTGCCCTGCTCTGGCTGGCCGCTCAAGCATGCACGCGTCGGGCGCTTGATCTGTGGGCGTTCGCTGCTATTTTGCAGCGCCCGCGCGCCGGAGGGATGGCCGAGCGGTTTAAGGCGCACGCTTGGAGAGCGTGTGTGCGGTAACCCCGTACCGTGGGTTCGAATCCCACTCCCTCCGCCAATTATGGCCGTTATGTTATTGCAATCGCACAAATACCGGTAAACCGCCGCCTTCGTCGGCGACTCGGTGTTCGGCCTTCTGCCCTACAGCCCCGCGTTCAATTCCACTGGGAAGGCATCCTCCTCGACAGCTTCTCCCTGACTGAATGCGCCGGCACCTCCCCAGCCGCAGCATGCGAGGCGGATTGATCGGAAAACGCTCTAGCGGCGGGGAGCGCGCCTGCCGACGGGCGCGGCGTCCGTGGTCACTTCCGCCCCCATCTCGGCGGAGATCGCCCGCGCCGAGCGCACCACCAGCGCGCTGAGCGGCGCGATCCGCTCGTCGACGATGCGGGCCATCGGCCCCGAAACCGAGAGCGCCGCTACCGCCTCGCCGCTTTCGTCGAAGATGGGCGCGGCGATGCAGCGCAACCCCACCGCGTGTTCCTCGTCGTCGATGGCGTAGCCGAGCGTGCGTGCCCGCTCCAGGTCGGCGCGGAGCTGCGCCGGCACGGTGATGGTCTTGACGGTGAGCCGGGGCATGCCATGGCGCAACAACTGCTTCGAGAGGCTGCGGTCGGCGCCGGCCGACAACACCGCCTTGCCGACGGCGGAACAATGCAGCGGCACCCTGGAACCGGGGCGGGCGAAGGCGCGCATCATCTGCCGGCATTCCACCTGCGCCAGGTACACCATCTGCCCCTGGTCCTCGACCGCGAGGTTCACGGTCTCACCGCTCTCCTCCATCAGCCGGCGCATGTAGGGCCGCGCGAGCCCGACGAGGCTGCGGCTTTTGGTGAAGGCGCAGCCGACGGCGAAGGCCTGCGCGCCGATCGACCACAGCCGGCCGTCGTGGTCGAAGTGGGCGAAGCGCTCCAGCTCGAGCGTGGTGAGAAGCCGGTGCGCGGTGGAGGGCGCGAGCCCCACCTGCTGCGCCAGTTCGGTCAGGCTGGCGCCGCCGTCGGCCGCCTCGGCGATGCGGTTGAGCAGCGCCAGCGCGCGGGAGAGCGCCTGCACGTGTTCGCCCTTCGCCTTGCCGGACGCCTCCGGACGGCTTTTGCCGGGCGCCTTCGCCGCCGCAAGCGCCCTGCCCTGCCCCCGGCTCCGCTGTCCCGCCCGCTCCGTCACCGTTCTACCTCTTTGATATTACACAATAATTACACCTTGCTCCCGCATCGCGGGAAAATCTCCCGCCGGCGTCGCCGCCGCGGTCCTCCGGCTGACCAAATCCGCTTGTAGTTCTTTGATTTGGCGAGGGCAATCGGTGCTTTGCCGGCATGCGGGAATGCTCTCGCAAGTGCTCGCGGCTCTGCTATAGCGCCGCGCCGAACAATACGGAGTCTGGACCGATGGCAAAAATCAACACCATGGACGCAGCCGTGCAGGTGATGGTGCGCGAGGGCGTCGAAGTCGCCTTCGGCGTTCCCGGCTCGGCGATCAACCCCCTCTACGCGGCGCTGAAGCGCCACGGCGGCATCCGCCACATCCTCGCCCGCCACGAGGAGGGCGGCGCTCACATGGCCGACGGCTATAGCCGCGCCAAGGCCGGCAACATCGGCGTGTCCATCGGCACCTCCGGCCCCGCCGGCACCGACATGATCACCGGCCTCTACGCCGCGGCCGCCGATTCGGTGCCCATCCTCTGCATCACCGGCCAGGCGCCGCGCGCCAAGCTCTACAAGGAAGACTTCCAGGCGGTGGACATCGAATCCATCGCCAAGCCCGTGACGAAATGGTCGGTCACCGTGCGGGAGCCCGCCCTGGTGCCGCAGGTGTTCCAGCAGGCCTTCTACCTGATGCGTTCCGGTCGTCCCGGCCCGGTGCTGATCGACCTTCCATTCGACGTGCAGATGGCGGAGATCGAATTCGACATCGACACCTACGAGCCGCTGCCGGTGCACAAGCCCACCGCCACCCGCAGGCAGGCCGAGCGCGCGATAGCGATGCTGAACGAGGCCGAGCGGCCGCTGATCATCGCCGGCGGTGGCATCATCAACGCCGAGGCCTCGCCCCTGCTAGTGGAATTCGCCGAGCTGATCGGTGTGCCGGTGATCCCGACGCTGATGGGCTGGGGAACGATTCCAGACGACCATCCGCTGATGGCCGGCATGGTGGGCCTGCAGACCAGCCACCGCTACGGCAACGCGACATTCCTGCAATCGGACTTCGTGCTCGGCATCGGCAACCGCTGGGCGAACCGCCACACCGGCTCGATCGAGGTGTACGCGAAGGGCCGCAAGTTCGTGCACGTGGACATCGAGCCGACGCAGATCGGCCGCGTGTTCGGCCCCGACCTCGGCATCGTCTCCGACGCCGGCGAGGCGCTGAAGGTGTTCCTGGAAGTGGCGCGTGACATGAAAACGCGCGGCACCCTGCGCGACCGCAGCACCTGGGCCACCGCGTGCCTCGAGCGCAAGAAGACCATGCTGCGCAAAAGCGACTTCGACAACGTGCCGATGAAGCCGCAGCGCGTCTACCAGGAAATGACCGAGTGCTGCGGCACCGATACCTGCTACGTCACCACCATCGGGCTGTCGCAGATCCAGGCGGCGCAGTTCCTGCACGTCTATCATCCGCGCCACTGGATCAATTCGGCGCAGGCGAGCCCGCTGGGCTGGACCGGACCGGCCGCGCTCGGCGTGCGCGCCGCGCTGCCGCACAAGAAGATCGTCGCGCTTTCCGGAGACTACGACTTCCAGTTCCTGATCGAGGAGCTCGCGGTGGGTGCGCAGTACAAGCTGCCCTACCTGCACATCGTGGTGAACAACGCCTATCTCGGGCTCATCCGGCAGTCGCAGATGGGCTTCAAGATGGACTACGAGGTGACGCTGGCCTTCGAGAACATCAATGCCAAGGCCGAAGGCGGCAACGTCACCGCCGGCTACGGCGTTGACCACGTGGTGGTGGCGGAAGGGCTCGGCTGCAAGGCGATCCGCGTCACCGATCCGGCCGACTTCAAGGCGGCGTTCGCGAAGGCGCAGGAGTGGATGGAGAAGTACCAGGTGCCGGTGGTGCTGGAGTGCATCCTGGAGCGGGTGACCAACGTCTCCATGGGCGCGGAGATCGATGCGGTGAAGGAGTGGGAGGAGCTGGCGTGAGCGAAGAGCCGGCGACAGCGCGCTTCGCCGCCGTCGGCTGCTTCACCACCGCCCAGCGCAAGGCGCGCGGGCGCGGCATCGCCCTCTACCGCATCGATGCCGGCGCGAACTGGGAAATCTGCGACCGGGCGGAGGGGCTTGCCAACCCCTCCTGGCTGATGGCCGATGCCGCGCGCGGGCGGCTCTATGTCGCCCACGGCGACGGCGAGATCGTTTCAGCTTTCGCTCTCGACCGCGAAGCGGGAAGGCTCCGTCCTCTCGGCAGCACGCCGAGCGGCGGCAGGAACGGCGTTCACCTCGCGCTCGATGCGTCGGGCGCCTTCCTGTTCGTCGCCAACTACGCCTCCGGCACCGTCGGCGTGCTGGAAGTGGAAGCGGACGGTTCCCTCGGCGCGCTGCGTTCGGCGTTGCCGCTTCCCGGGGAGCCGGGGCCGCACCGGGTGGAGCAGGCCGGTTCGCACCCACACCAGCTCGTGTTCTCGCGGAACGGCCGTTTCCTGCTCGCCCCGGACAAGGGGCTGGATCGCGTGTTCGTGCTGGCCTTCGACGCCTCCGCCGGTGCGCTTATGCCGCACGGCGAGGCGCGCATGCGGGCGGGTTCGGGGCCGCGGCATCTGGTGTTGCACCCCACCCTGCCGCTCGCGTTCGTGCTCACCGAGATCAGTTCGACGGTGGTGACCTGCCGCTGGGACGAGACGGAGGGAACTCTCGCGCCACTCGCGGTGGAGACCACCCTGCCCGCCGATTTCTTCGCACCGAGCACCGCGGCGGCGATCGTCGTCACCCCCGACGGGTGCTTCGTCCATGCCTCGAATCGCGGCCAGGACGGCATCGCCTCTTTCGCCTTCGATGCGAAGGCCGGCCGGCTGCGTCCGCTCGGCTTCGCGCCGGCCGGCGGCCCGGAGCCGCGCTTCATGACGCTCGACGCCGGCGGCTCCGCC
>JAJXZO010000077.1 GCA_021780035.1 Pseudomonadota bacterium | reverse complement strand
GCTGCTGAAGGTGATGTCGAAGATGGGCATCGCCGTCATCTCCTCCTATCGCGGCGGCTATAATTTCGAGGCGATCGGCCTGTCGCGGCAACTGGTTGCCGAGTTCTTCCCCGGCATGCCGTCGCGTATTTCCGGCATCGGTCTTTCCGGCATCGCGCAGAAGGTACTGGAGCGGCACGAGCAGGCGTGGGAAGGCCCGGTGCAGTTGCTGCCGGTGGGCGGGCTTTACAAGCTTCGCCACCGCGGCGAGACGCACGCCTTCGACAGTCGGCTGATCCACCTGCTGCACGAGGCGGTGGCGACCGATAGCTTCTCGGTCTATCGGCGCTACGCCGAGGCGGTGCGCAAGTTGCCTCCGGTGGCGCTGCGCGACCTGCTCGACTTCCGCACCGAGGGGGTGACGCCGATCGGCGTGGACGAGGTGGAATCGATCACCGAGATCCGCAAGCGGCTGATCGCGCCCGGCATTTCCCTCGGCGCGCTGAGCCCGGAGGCGCACGAGACGCTCTCCATCGCCATGAACCGCATCGGCGCCCGCAGCGATTCGGGCGAGGGCGGCGAGGACCCGGCGCGGGCGCAGCCCAGGGCGAACGGTGACAACGCCTCCTCGGCGATCAAGCAGATCGCGTCGGGGCGGTTCGGCGTCACCGCCGAGTACCTGAACAACTGCCGCGAGATCGAGATCAAGGTGGCGCAGGGGGCAAAGCCCGGCGAGGGCGGCCAGCTTCCCGGCTTCAAGGTGACGGAGCTGATCGGCCGGCTTCGGCACTCCACGCCGGGGGTGACGCTGATCAGCCCGCCGCCGCACCACGATATCTACTCCATCGAGGACCTTGCCCAGCTCATCTACGACCTGAAGCAGATCAACCCCGACGCCACGGTGTGCGTGAAGCTCGTCTCGCGGAGCGGCATCGGCACGGTGGCGGCTGGCGTGGCGAAGGCGAAGGCCGACGCCATCCTGATCTCCGGCCATTCGGGCGGCACCGGCGCCTCCCCGCAAAGCTCGATCAAGTTCGCCGGCCTGCCGTGGGAGATGGGGCTCTCCGAGGCGCACCAGGTGCTGATGCTGAACCGGCTGCGCCACCGCGTGCGGCTGCGCACCGATGGCGGCATCAAGACCGGCCGCGACGTGGTGATCGCCGCCATGCTGGGTGCGGAGGAATTCGGCGTCGGCACCGCGAGCCTGGTGGCGATGGGCTGCCTGATGGTGCGCCAGTGCCATTCCAATACCTGCCCGGTGGGCGTGTGCACGCAGGACGAGAAGCTGCGCGCCAAGTTCGAGGGCACGGCGGAGAAGGTGATCAACCTGTTCAGCTTCATCGCCGAGGACGTGCGCAACATCCTCGCCTCGCTCGGCGTGCGCACGGTGGCCGACGTCATCGGCCGCACCGACCTGCTCCACCAGGTGAGCCGCGGCTCCGAGGCGCTCGACGACCTCGACCTCAACCCGCTACTGGCCCAGGCCGACCCGGGGCCGCACCCGCGGTTCTGCTCGATGCAGGAAAGAAACGAGGTTGCCGAGACCCTCGACGCGCAGATGATCAGCGACGCCAAGGCGCTGTTCGAGCACGGCGAGAAGATGCAGCTGCAGTACACCATCCGCAACACGCAGCGGGCGATCGGCACCAAGATCTCGTCCCGCATCGTGCGGAAATACGGCATGAGCGGCCTGCAGCCCGGGCATCTCACCGTGCGGCTGCGCGGCTCGGCCGGGCAGTCGCTTGGCGCCTTCGCCGTGCAGGGGCTGAAGCTCGAGGTGTTCGGCGACGCCAACGACTACGTGGGCAAGGGGCTTTCGGGCGCGACCATCGTGCTGAGGCCGGGGCCCTCGTCGCCGCTGGTGAGCCAGAACAACACCATCATCGGCAACACCGTGCTGTACGGGGCGACTGCCGGCGTTCTCTATGCCGCCGGGCAGGCGGGCGAGCGCTTCGCCGTGCGCAACTCGGGCGCGGTGGCCGTGGTGGAGGGTTGCGGCTCGAACGGCTGCGAATACATGACCGGCGGCACTGTGGTCATCCTGGGGCCGGTGGGCGACAACTTCGGCGCCGGCTTCACCGGCGGCATGGCCTTCGTCTACGACCCGGACAACCGGTTCCACCTGCGCATCAACCCCGACACGCTGACGCGCCAGCGGCTCGCCAGCCGCCACTGGGAGGGCGTGCTGAAGGACCTGGTGGCGACGCACGCCACGGAGACCTCCAGCCGCTACGCCAAGATGCTGCTGCACGAGTGGGACCGCGAGGTGGCCCACTTCTGGCAGGTGGTGCCGAAAGAATACGTCAAGTACCTGGGCCACCCGCTGACGGAGGACGGGCAGGAGGCGCTCCGGGCGTGAGCGGGGTGGCTTGGCGGGCGCGGCCTTGGGTGTCATAAGGCCGCGGCCATGCGCACGCTGTTCCATCTGCCGCTCTCGCCCTACTGCCGGAAGATCCGCCTCGTGCTGGTGGAGAAGCGGCTGCCGTTCGAGCTGAAGGTGGAGAAGATCTGGGAGCGCCGCGAGGAGTACCTGGAGCTCAATCCCGCCGCCGACGTGCCGACCCTGCTCGAGGACAACGGCCTCGCCGTGCCGGATGCCGGGGTGATCTGCGAATACCTGGAGGAGGCGTACCCCGATATCTCCCTGCTCGGGCAGACGCTGGGGGAGCGGGTGGAGGTGCGCCGCCTGCTCGCCTGGTTCGACGGCAAGTTCGACCAGGAGGTGACGCGCAACCTCAACGGTGAAAAATATTTGAAGCGCATCTCCGGCATCGGCCATCCCGACGCGGGGGCGCTGCGCGCCGGCTATGCAAATCTGCGCGAGCACCTGCGCTACATCGATTGGCTGGCGGAGACGCGCAAATGGCTGGCCGGCGGGCAGATCTCGCTCGCCGATTTCGCCGCCGCCGCGCATCTCTCTGTGCTCGATTTCCAGAGCGACGTGGACTGGTCGCAGTGCCCGGCTACGCGCGAGTGGTACGCGCGCATCAAGTCGCGCCCTAGCTTCCGGCCGCTGCTCGCCGACCGGGTGCCGGGAATCGCCCCCCCTGCGCACTACTCCGACCTGGATTTCTGAAAGCAGGGAGCGGCCCGCCGCCGGTGCTCTGGACCCAGCCGGCGCGGCAAGCTAGGAGAGGGCGGCATCCGTCGGTGCCGCCGCCCTGGGCGGTGGCGGGAAAGCGCTGAGCGCCGCCGCGGAGCAACGGAAGAAAGCGAAGTTCCGCAGATCATGATCGTCGAGACCGGGCTTTTCGCCCTCATCCTCGCCCTGTTCGTCGCCGTCGTGCAGGCGGTGGTGCCGCTCGTCGGCGCCGCCCGCAATCGCGCCGGCTGGATGGAAGTGGGCCGCACCGCGGCACTGGCCCAGTTCGGGCTGCTGGCCATCTCGCTCGGCGTGCTGATGCATGCCTACGCGGTTTCCGACTTCTCGGTGCTGAACGTCGCCGCCAACAGCGCGTTCAACAAGCCGCTGATCTACAAGCTTACCGGCGTGTGGAGCAACCACGAGGGCTCCATGCTGCTGTGGGTGTTCATGCTGGGGCTGTGCGGCGCCGCCGTGGCCGCCTTCTCCAACAACCTGCCCCCGGCGCTGCGCGCCCGCGTGCTTGCCGTGCAGGGGATGATCGGGGTGGGGTTCCTCGCCTTCATCCTGCTCACTTCCAACCCGTTCCTCCGCCTCGTGCCGCCGCCGGCCGACGGGCGGGGGCTGAACCCGGTGCTGCAGGACCCCGGCCTCGCCTTCCATCCGCCGTTCCTCTATCTCGGCTACGTCGGCTTTTCGGTGGCGTTCTCCTTCGCCGTCGCCGCG
>JAJXZO010000011.1 GCA_021780035.1 Pseudomonadota bacterium | reverse complement strand
GGCGCGTCGATCTCCCGGAAGGGCACGCCTTTGCTCCTCAACAGGGCAAGCGCGCGACGGCAGTACGGGCACCACGACTGGGTATAGATCTCGACATCGGACATGCGGCTCTCGGTCAATTCTCTGCTTGACTTGCAAATGGGCACGGGCCCGCCTCAGCGCAATCGCGGGTCCGGCACGCGCGCGGCAACGAGCACGTCCACCGCGCCGGCCCCACCCTCCAGCAGCGCATGGGTGCAGGCGCTCGCGGTAGCGCCCGAGGTCAGCACGTCGTCCACCAGCAGCACCCGCCTCCCCGCGATCGCATCCCGCCGCTTTCCCCGCACCGCGAAGGCGCCGGCCACCGCCGCCGCCCGCTTCTCCGCAGAAAGCTGGGCAAGCGGCAGAGTGGCACGCGTGCGCAACAGCGCGTCCGGCGCCACCGGTTTCCTGGCGATGCGCCCGAGCGCGAAGGCGAGCAGCGCCGCCTGGTTGTAGCGCCGCGCGAGCAGCCTGCGCCGGTGCAACGGCACCGGCACGATCACCGCAGCGTCGGCAAGCGGCGCAGCGCCCGCGCGCGCCATCATCGCCGCCAGCGCGGGGGCGTATTCGGTGCGGTCGTGGTATTTCAGCGGGAAGATGAGGCGGCGCGCCTGCTCGTCGTAGAGCAGCGGTGCCCGCGCCCGCTGCCACGGCGGCGGGTGGTCGATGCACGCCAGGCACACCAGTTCCGCTCCGCCCTCGCCCGCATGCGCGAACGGCACCCCGCAGCGCCGGCAGCACGGCTCGGTGATGAAGCCGGTGCGGCGGAAGCACTCCGGACACAGCGTTCCCGGCTCGGCCACGCTGGCGTCGCAACTGAGGCAGCGCGGCGGCAGCAGCAGGTCGAGCAGCCGGCGCGGCAGCGCCGCCAGCGCTCCCCGCCCCGGCGTCCACCGCACAGCGGCGCGAAGAGAAAGCGTCATGCGTGCCCCGGCTCACCGCCACTCGCGCTCAGCACTTGGCACAGAGCCCGCGCGGCGGCAACTTCGCCGCCGCAATGCCCTCCGATGCCCCCCCAAAGCTGTTCGACCGCGCCGCCGTGCGCCGCCACCGCGACCGCGCCGCCGCCACCCTGGCGCCGGTGCGCGGCCTGCTGGAAGAAGCGGCGGAGCGCCTGCTCGACCGCCTCGACGACACCACGCGGCACTTCGCCGCCGCGCTCGACGTCGGCGGCCGCGGCGTGGTGGCGCCGCTTCTCCGCCGGCGCGGCATCGCCGCCGTCTCCTGCGACCTCTCGCCCCGCATGGCCGCCCACTCCGGCGCGCCCGCGGTCGCCGCCGACGAGGAGTGGCTGCCCTTCGCCCCGGCCAGCTTCGATCTCGTGGTGGCCAGCCTGTCGCTGCATTGGGCGAACGACCTTCCCGGCGTGCTGATCCAGCTTCGCCGCGCGCTGAAGCCCGACGGGCTGCTGCTGGCCAGCCTGCCCGCGCTCGGCACGCTCGAGGAATTGCGTCAGGCCCTGTGGGCGGCGGAAGCCGAACTCCGCGGCGGCGCGGCACCGCGCGTTTCGCCCTTCCCCGACCTCGCCGACTGCGCGGCGCTCCTGCACCGCACCGGCTTCGGCCTGCCGGTGGCCGACATCGAGGAGATCGGCCTGCTCTACGCCGATCCGCTCTCGCTCCTGTTCGAACTCCGCGCCGCCGGCGAGGCCAACGCGCTCGAGCAGCGCGACCGCCGTCCGCCGCCCCGCGCCCTGTTCGCCCGCGCGCTCTCGGCCCTGCCGCGCGAGGAGGACCGGTTCCGCGTCACGCTCAATCTCGCGGTGCTCACCGGCTGGTCGCCGCCCGCCTGAACCGGGCGGTCAGAGGCCGAGATAGGCGGTCTGCACCTGCCGGTTGTTGGCGAGCTCGGCGCTGCTGCCCTGCAGGATGACGCGGCCGCTCTCCACCACGTAGGCGCGGTCCACCAGCGACAGCGCCCGGCTCACGTTCTGCTCGACGAGCAGGATGGCCGTGCCCATGGCATGGATTTCCTGCACCTTCTCGAAGGTGGCGTCGGCCATCACCGGCGCGAGGCCGAGCGAGGGCTCGTCCAGCATCAACAGCCTCGGCTTCAGCATCAGCCCGCGCCCGACCGCCAGCATCTGCTGCTCGCCGCCGCTCATGGTGCCGGCAAGCTGGTCGCGCCGCTCGGCCAGTACCGGGAAGATGCTGAACACCAGTTCCAGCGTGCGGGCGCGGTCCGCCCTGGCGCTCGGGATGTAGGCGCCGATCTCCAGGTTCTCCTTCACCGTGAGCTCGGGAAACACCTGCCGTCCCTCCGGCACGTGGGCGATGCCGAGCGCGGTGACGCGGTGCGCGGGCAAGCGGGTCAGTTCAGTACCGAAAAAATCGATGCTGCCGCCGGTCACCTTCACCAGGCCCGAGATCGCCCGCAACACCGTGCTCTTGCCCGCGCCGTTGGCGCCGAGCAGGCCGACGGCCTCGCCTTCGCCCACATCGATGCTCACTTCGCTCACCGCCGGCACGGCGCCGTAGCTCGCGGTAACGCTGGAAAGCTTCAGCACGGCGCCTCTCCCGCGGCCGGCTTCGCCGCGTAGCCGCTGCCGAGATAGGCGCGGATGACGTCGGGGTCGCTCATCACTTCCTTCGGCTCTCCCTCGGCGATCTTCTGCCCGTGGTCGAGCACGACGATGCGGCTCGCCACCGCCATGATGGCGCGCATGACGTGCTCGATGATGATGATGGTAAGCCCCCTGCCGGAAAGCTTGCCGATCAGCGCCACCGCCTGGTCGATCTCCGAGGGGTTGAGCCCGGCCATCACCTCGTCGAACATCAGCAGCCTGGGCTCGGTGGCCAGCGCGCGCGCCATCTCCAGGCGGCGCTGGTCGATGGTGGTGAGGTCGCGCGCCGGCGTATGGGCGCGCGCCTCCAGTCCGACGAAGGCGATCGCCTCGCGGGCACGCTCGCGTGCCGCCTCGAGCTTGCGTCCGCGCAGGAAGGCGCCGGTCATGACGTTCGCCAGCACGGTCATGTGCCCGAACGGCCGCGCCACCTGGAAGGTGCGGGCGAGGCCGAAGGCGCAGATGTCGTGCGGCTTCAACCCCACCAGTTCGCGCCCGAACGCCACCACCGAGGAGCCGGGATCGGGGCGGTGGTAGCCGGTGATGAGATGGAAGCTCGTGGTCTTGCCGGCGCCGTTCGGGCCGATCAACGCCATCGTCTCGTTCTCGGCCACGGAAAAGCTGAAGCTCTGCACGGCGAGCAGGCCGCCGAAGCGCTTGCTCAAGTCGCGGACGACGAGTGCGTCAGCCATCGAACACCACCTCCTTCGTCCGCTTGCCGCCGCCGAACAGGCGGTCGCGGGCATCGGTCAGCAGGCCGATCAGGCCGGTGGGCCGCAGCAGGATCACCGCCATCAGGATCAGGGCATAAATGGTGAGCTGCACGCCGCCGAGGCCGGCGCCGAGCCAGCTCTGCAGCAGCGCCGAGGTCACCTCGAGCAGCGCGGTGCCGAGCACCGGACCCCACAGCGTGCCGATGCCGCCGACGATCGAAACCAGCGCCGCCTCCACCGAGATGTTGAAGCTGAACGCGGTGTTGGGATCGATGAAGTAGATGTACTGGATGTAGAACGTTCCCGCGAGCCCGGTGAGAAAGGCGCTGATGGCGAAGACGTGCCGCTTGATCCTCGGCACGTTCACACCCACCGCCTCGGCGGCGTCCTCGTCCTCGCCGAGGGCGACGAGATAGTAGCCCATCCACGATCTCTCGATCAGCCAGGTGACGACGAGCGCGACGGCGAGCAGCGCCAGCGCCACGTAGTAGTAGGCCGCCTTGGCGGCGAACTGCATCATCAGCGGAGCATCGCCTAAATTGGGGATGGTGGTGCCCTCGGCGCCCCAGGCGAGGCCGCGGAACTTCAGGAACAGCAGCATCAGCACCTGCGCCGTGGCGATGGTGCTGATAGCGAAATAAGGCCCGCGCAGGCGGAAGCACATGGCGCCGATCGGCAGGCTTGCCGCCGCCGCCACCACGCCCCCCGCCAGCATGCCGATCCAGGGCGAGACGCCGTAGTTCACCTCGAGGATGGTGGAGGTGTAGGCGCCGAGCCCGAAGAAGGCGGCGTGCCCCAGGGAAAGCTGCTTGGCGTAGCCGCCGAGCAGGTTCCAGGCGACGCCGATGAAGGAGAACAGCGCCACGCGGATCATGATGTCGACGTAGAACGGCGTCGGCATCGCCAGCGGCGCCGCCACCGCGACGACGGCGAGGGCCGCGACGAAGACCCCCGGCGGAATACGTGTGCCGGCCATCAGCGTGCCCACCCTCCGAACAGCCCGTTCGGCCGGATCATCAGCGTCACCAGGAACATGACGAACACCACGATCATGCCGGAATCCGCCCCGACGAACTGGATGCCGAGCGATTCCGCCACCCCCATCATCAGCCCCGCGATCAGCGCGCCGGTGACGTTGCCGAGCGTGCCCAGCACCACGGCGACGAACGCCATCAGCACGAACACCTGCCCGACCATCGGGTAGGCGGGGTAGAACGCCATCAGCAACGAGCCCGCCGCGCCGGCCAGCGCGATGGCGATGCCGACGGCGACGGCGAACACGCGGTCGGGGTTGATGCCCATCAGCATCGCCACGTCGTAGTTCTGCGCCGCCGCGCGCATCGCCTTGCCGAGGTCGGTGGTCTTCAGGAACACCCACAGCAGGGCGGAAAGCCCCATCGCCACCGCGAAGGCGATCAGCTTCGGCACCGGCACGTAGAGCCCGCCGAAGTGCAGCGCGAGGTTCGAATAGGCGGTCTGGATGGTGCGGTAGTTGGCACTGAAGGCCATCAGCGCCACGTTCATCATCAGCAACGACAGGGCGAAGGTGAGGAAGATCTGCGGCATGTCGCCGAGGCCCAGCACCCGCCGTATGAGATAGTGCTGCAGCAGCATCCCCAGCACGAACAGCACCGGCACGGACACCACCAGCGAGACGATGGGGTCCATGCCGAGCCGTGTCGCCAGAAAGAAGCTTACGTACATTCCCAGCATGACGAACTCGCCCTGGGCGAAGTTCACCACCTTGACGACGCCGAAGATCAGCGTCACGCCGATGCTCACCAGGGCGTAGATGCCGCCGATGAGAAGGCCGTTCACCACGGCCTGCGCCAGGGTTATCAGCATGGGTGTGCCGCCGCTCCGCTCAGGCCTGCATCAGCTTGGCTTTCGCCATGCTCTTCGGGAAGACGCTGACGAGGTCTCCCTTCTGCCACTGCACGCCCACCGGCTGCCCGTAGATGTTCTTGCCGCCCGGCCCGAATTTCACCCTCCCGCCCGGGCACATGGCGGCGAAGCCGCTGGAAACGTCGAGCACGGCCAGGGCGTCGCGCACCTTCTGCGGATCGGCCGACTTGGCGTTCTCCATCGCCTGCGCCAGCATGAAGGTCTGCGCCACCAGGCCGCCGCCGTACTCGAAGATGAACTCGCCGTACTGCTTCTTGTATTCGGCGTTCACCTTCAGCGCATCGGCATCGGTGTCGTGGTTCCAGTGCTCCACGCCCAGCAGCCCCTCCGCGAGGTCGCCCACGCTCTTCTGGAACTCCGGCATGACGAAGCCGCCCGAGCCGCCGTTGATGGCAAGCTTCAGCCCGGCCTGCTTCACCGTGCGGATGATGAGGATGAGGTCGTTCAGGTAGGAGACCGGGAACAGCGTATTGGCCCCGGAGGCCTTGATCTTGTTCACCAGCGGCCCGGCGTCGGCGAAACCGGCCGAGTACGGCTCGTAGAGCACGATGTCCACGCCGAGGGCGGGCGCCTGTTCGCGGATGCCGGCGGAGGTGGAGGTGCCGAACGCGGTGTTCTCGAACACCACCGCCACTTTCGGATGGTCGCTCACCAGCTTCGACATCTCGAGCTGCGTCTTGGCGAACTGCGAGGCGCGCGCGAACGGGGTGAAGGTGTAGTGGCGATTGCCCTGGTTCAGCTGGTCCGAGCTCGACCCGGTGATCAGCGGCATCTTCGCCCGCTCGGCCACCTCGCTGGCGATCAGCGTCAGCGCGCTCGCGTAGCAGCCGTGGATGGCGGCGAGCTTGTAGCTGCTGATCAGCCGGTCGGTCTCGGTGCGGGTGACGGTGGTGTCGCTCTGGATATCGGACAGGATCAGGTTGAGCTTAGCGCCGCCGAGCGCCTTGATGCCGCCCGCGTCGTTCACCATCTTCACCGCGAGCTTGGCGGCGTTCACGCAGTCCTGGCCGGTCTGCGCGAGGCTGCCGGTCACGGGGTACAGGCCGCCGATATTGATCGTTTCCGCGGCCTTCGCGTCGCGGACGATGGCGAAACTGGTGATCGGGCCGGAAGCGAGCGCCGCGGCGGCGCTGCCGGCGAGGAAGCGGCGGCGGCTTCGACTTACAGTACGGGCCTTGATCTGGAACTTCATTTTTCCCTCCCGGATGTTTCGTCAATGTCTTCAGTATTTTCCGCCTCATGCGAACATTGCCGCGAGGCGCGGCGGCAGTGCGGGTTGTCGTGGCAAGGCCTGCGAGTCCCGCTTTCCTTTGCTTGCTGATAACAGGTTTCGCCGACTGCCGGAACGCCGCCGCGGTCCGGCTGGCAATGATTCCCGCATCGTGGAAAAAGTCGCTCTCCGTCCCGGCGGCCGCCGGCTCGCGCAACTCTGGCCAGCGGCGGCGGACTTGCCTCAAAAGGAGGCAGCGGGCATGGTGCCCCGCGCCTGGCACCCGGAGTTTTGGTGATGAATTTCCGTCCCTACCAGCAGATCGCGCGCCGCAAGTCGCGCCAGATCCACATCGGCGCCGTCGCCGTTGGCGGCGATGCGCCGATTTCCGTGCAGACGATGACCAACACCCTCACCTCGGACGCCGCCGCCACGGTGGCGCAGATCCGCCGGGCCGAGGCCGCCGGGGTGGACATCGTCCGCGTCTCCTGCCCCGACGAGGAGAGCACCGCGGCGCTCGGGGAAATCGTCCACCAGGTGTCCGTGCCGGTGATCGCCGACATCCATTTCCACTACCGCCGCGCCATCGAGGCGGCCGAGGCGGGCGCCGCGTGCCTGCGCATCAATCCGGGCAACATCGGCTCCAAGGAGCGCGTGCGCGAGGTGATCAAGGCCGCGCGCGACCACAACTGCTCCATGCGCATCGGTGTCAATGCCGGCAGCCTGGAAAAGCACCTGCTGGAAAAATACGGGGAGCCCAATCCCGAGGCGCTGGTCGAAAGCGCGCTGGAACACGCGAAAATCCTGCAGGACCTCGACTTCCACGAGTTCAAGATCAGCGTCAAGGCGTCCGACGTCTTTCTCGCCACCGCCGCCTACCGCATGCTCGCGGAGGTCTGCGACCATCCGCTGCACCTCGGCATCACCGAGGCGGGCGGGCGGCGCACCGGCACGGTGAAAAGCGCGCTCGGCATCGGCGCCCTGCTCTGGAGCGGCATCGGCGACACCATCCGCGTCTCCCTTTCCGCCGAGCCCGAGGAGGAGGTGCGGGTGGGCTGGGACATCCTGAAGTCGCTCGGGCTCCGCCACCGCGGCGTGAAGGTGATCTCCTGCCCCTCCTGCGCGCGCCAGGGCTTCAACGTCATCGAGACGGTGGCCATCCTGGAAGAACGGCTCGCCCACATCGAGACGCCGCTCACGCTCTCCATCATCGGCTGCGTGGTGAACGGCCCGGGCGAGGCGCTGATGACCGACATCGGCGTGACCGGGGGCGGCAACAACCGGCACATGGTGTTCGCCGCCGGCAAGCCCGACCACACCATCCCCGCCGGCGGGATGATCGACCACGTGGTGGAACTGGTCGAGCGCCGCGCCGCCCAGATCAAGGCGGAGGAAGCGGCGGCGAAGGCGGAACGCTGAGATGGCCGCGCTGCAGCCCGCCCGCGGCACCCGCGACCTCGTCGGCGAGGACTGCCGCCGCCACCTCCACGTCGTCGAGACCGCACGCCGCATCGCCGCCTGCTACGGCATGGAGGAATGGTCCACCCCGGTGTTCGAGGACACGCGGGTGTTCTCGCGCAGCCTCGGCGACACCTCGGACGTGGTGATGAAGGAGATGTATTCCTTCACCGACCGCGGCGGCGACAGCCTCACCCTCCGCCCCGAGGCCACCGCCGGCATCTGCCGGGCGCTGGTGAGCAACGGGCTCACGCAGTCGCTGCCGCAGAAGGTGTTCTACACGGGGCCGATGTTCCGCTACGAGCGGCCGCAGAAGGGCCGCTACCGGCAGTTCCACCAGATCGACGTCGAGGTGCTGGGCGCGGCGGAGCCGCTCGCCGACGCCGAGGTGATCGCCTGCGGCTGGCACGTGCTGAAGGCGCTCGGCATCAGCGGCGACGTCACGCTCGAACTCAACACGCTGGGCGACCGCGACAGCCGCGAGGCCTACCGCGCCGCCCTGGTGGAGTATTTCACCGCCCACCGCGAGGCGCTTTCCGCCGACTCCCTCTCGCGGCTCGAACGCAACCCGCTCCGCATCGTCGATTCGAAGGACGAGGGCGACCGCCGCATCGTCGCCGGGGCGCCCACCATCGCCGCCCACCTCACGCCCGCCGCGGCGGAGTTCTACGACCGGCTCCGCCGCCATCTCGATGCCTTCAAGGTGCCGTTCGTCGAGAACCCGCGCATCGTCCGCGGCCTCGATTACTACGGCCATACCGCCTTCGAGTTCGTCACCTCCCGCCTCGGCGCCCAGGGCACGGTGATGGGCGGCGGCCGCTACGAGGGTCTGGTGGAGGAGATGGGCGGCCCGCCCACGCCCGGCGTCGGCTGGGCTGCGGGCGTCGAGCGCCTGTCCATGCTGCTCGCCTCCGCGCCCGACCCGGTGGCGCCCGTCGCCGTGGTGCCGGTGGGCGAGGCGGCGGAATCCCCGGCGCTCGCCCTGCTGCAACGGCTTCGCGAGGCCGGCATTTCCGCCGAGATGGCCTACCGCGGCAACCTGAAGCGCCGGCTCGAGCGCGCCAACCGCATCAAGGCCCGCGCCGCCGTGATCCTGGGCGAGACCGAAGTGGCGCGCGGGGTGGCCCAGCTCAAGGACCTCGCCAGCGGCGCGCAGGCGGAAGTGCCGCTCGCCGAGGTCGTCGCCAGGCTGCGATGAGCTTCTCGCTTCGCTTCGAGCGCATCGCCGACCGGGCGGCGGAACTCGACGCCCAACTGGCCTCGGGCCTCTCCGGCGAAGCCTACGTGAAGGCCAGCCGCGAGCTTGCCGAACTCGCCCCCGTGGTCGCCCGCATCGAGGAACTGCGCGCCGCCGAGAAGGCCGCTTCGGAAGCGGAGGCAATGCTCGCCGACGCCGAGATGCGCGAACTCGCCGCCGCCGAACTCGTGGAGCTGAAGTCCCGCATCCCCGAACTCGAGCACGCGCTCCGCGTGGCGCTGTTGCCGAAGGACGAGGCCGACGCCCGTTCCGCCATCCTGGAAGTCCGCCCCGCCGCCGGCGGCGACGAGGCCGGGCTGTTCGCCGCCGAGCTGTTCGACACTTACCGCAAATACGCCGTGCTGCACGGCTGGCGGCACGAGGTGCTGGAATACGACGATTCGGAACTCGGCGGCATCAGGGGGGCGGTGGCGGAGATCACCGGCGCCAACGTGTTCGCCCGGCTGAAATACGAATCCGGCGTGCACCGCGTGCAGCGGGTGCCGGCCACGGAGAGCCAGGGGCGCATCCACACCTCCACGGTGACGGTGGCGGTGCTGCCCACCGCCGAGGAGGTGGACGTCGCCATCGCCGACGACGAACTCCGCATCGATGTCTATCGGGCGTCGGGTGCCGGCGGCCAGCACGTCAACAAGACGGAAAGCGCGGTGCGCATCACCCACCTGCCCACCGGCATCGTCGTCGCTATGCAGGAAGAGAAGAGCCAGCACAAGAACCGGGCGAAGGCGATGAAGATCCTCCGCGCCCGCCTGTTCGAACGCCGGCGGGGAGAGGCGGATGCCGCCCGCGCCGCCGACCGCCGCTCGCAGGTCGGCACCGGCGAGCGCAACGAACGCATCCGCACCTACAACTTCCCGCAGGGCCGGGTTTCCGACCACCGCATCAACCTCACACTCTACAAGATCGACCGCATCATGGCCGGCGAACTCGACGAGATCATCGACGCCCTCGCCGCCGACGAGCAGGCGGCGCGGCTGGCGGCGGAGGCGTGACGCCCGAGCGCCTCGCCGCGGCGGCAGCGCTCCTGCGTCGGGCCGGCATCGACAACCCGAGGCGCGAGGCGCGCTGGATCGCCGAATTCGCCGGCGGCAACGCGGAATTGTTCACCGCCATCGTCGCCCGCCGCGCCGGCCGCGAGCCACTCGCCTTCCTGCTCGGCCGCCAGGACTTCCGGCACCTCGAGGTTGCGGTGAGCCCTGCCACCCTTATTCCGCGGGCCGACAGCGAGACGCTGATCGCGGCGGCCCTCGCCACCTTACCGAACCGCTCGGCCGTGCGCCGGATTCTGGATCTCGGCACCGGCACCGGCTGCCTGCTGCTCGCCGCACTTGGCGAATACCCCGAAGCCTTCGGCGTCGGCATCGATCTCGTGCCGGCGGCGGCGGAACTTGCCGCCGGCAACGCCGCCGCCTGCGGGTTCGCCGGCCGGGCAGCATTCCTCTGCGGGAACTGGGCGGCAGCGCTCGCCGGCTGCTTCGACCTCGTGCTCTGCAACCCGCCCTACGTGGAATCGGCGGCGATCGACGGGTTGATGCCGGAGGTCGCCCGCTTCGAGCCGCGTTCGGCGCTCGACGGCGGCGCCGACGGGCTGGCCGCCTATCGGGCGCTCCTGCCCGAGGTTCTCCGCCTGCTCGCGTCCGCCGGCGCGGCGGTATTCGAACTCGGCATCGGCCAGGCGGAGGCGTTCGCGGCGCTCGCCCTGGAAGCGGGATTCGCCCCGCCCGTCCTGCATGCCGATCCGGCCGGTATTGCGCGGGCCGCGGTGCTGAAATCGCCCCGAGGCTGAAAAATTGTTTGGCAGCCTGCCGTAACCCGGCTAGCCTTAGCACGCGTGGCGGGAATCGCCCGGACCCCCGTCCGGACAGGGTTCGCCGGTGTCGTTGCGGGCTCGCCGCAAGCGAGGGAGCCCGGCCGGGGTGCCACGGGTAGCAAGCGTCACTCAGGCGGCCCGGTGTCGGGCCGGGTGTCTGGTTGCAGCGGCAACGGGACGCCCGCGGTTGGTGGCGAAGCCCGGAGCGGCACGGCTCCATCGGCATCGCCGGGCCGGAGTGCGAACAGGAAAGCGCATTGGCACAGTCATGAATATCAAACGGATGCGGGGTCGCAGTCATCGCAGCGGCGGCGGCAGCGGGGGCGGGGGCGGGCCCATTCGCCATCAGAGCGGCAGCGGCACCATTCCGCTCAACCGCAACCACACTTTCGACAGCAGCGGGCCGGATGTGCGCGTCCGCGGCACGGCGCAGCAGTTGTTCGAGAAATACCTGCAACTCGGCCGCGACGCCTCGAGCGGCGGCGACCGCGTGCTGGCGGAAAGCTACTTCCAGCACGCCGAGCACTATTTCCGCATCCTGAACGCCATCAACCAGGCGCAGGCCGGCGGCCCGACGCCGCAGAACGGGCAGCCGCAACGGCAGACCATGCTGGCGGACCAGCCCGAGATCGAGACCGACGAAGCGGCCGAGGCGGCGCTGCCGGGCCTCGGCGACCAGCCGGGAAGCGGCGAGGCGCGGGAGATCCCGATCGTCGCCCTCTCGTCCGAGACCTGAGGCTCAGATCAGGCCGAGCCGCCCGAACAGGCCGATCAGCACCAGGTTGACGTTGAACTTGAAGTCGTCGGTCAGGCGCACGGTTTCGAGGGCTCGCCCGATGGGCCACAGCTCGAAGCCGGCGGCCTCGCCGTCGGCCGCGCGGGGAATGAAGGCCTCGGGCAGCAGCAGGTCGTAGCAGAGCAGGCGGTCCCGCCTCAGCCCCTCCGGCCGCTCCATGGCGTAGGTGATGGTCTCCGCCGGCACCGCCTGCCATGCGAGATCCGCCGGCATGGTCGCCTCCTCCGCCGCCTCCTTCACCAGCGTCTCCTCCGGCGTCAGGCCCGAAGGCACGCCGCCCGCCACCAGGTGGTCGAGCTTGCCGGGGTCGAGCGGCCGCGTGGCGCTCCGCCGCGCCACCCACAGGAAATACGCCTCCCCCCGGCGCACCAGCCCGTTCAGGTGAACGCCGGTGGCATAAAGCCCCAGCACCGGAATGGCGCCGCGGTCGATGGTGGCCAGCACCGGCCCCGCCGCATCGGCGCGCACGTCGAACGCCTCGCCCCTCCAGGGGCAGAAGCCGCGGTCGGCCAGCAGCCGGCCGATCTCCGGCAGCCTCTCCGCCTCGCGCAGCGCCACGGCGTCCGCCCGCGCCTCCACGGCGTCATGCGCGGCGAGCGTGGCGGCCGCGTCCGGCGCCACCCAGCCCACTTCGGTGCCGCCGAGGAGGAAGCGCAGCCGGTTGCCGGGCAGGCGGGCGGAGTTGCAGACGGCGACGTGGCGGGCGAGGAGCGGGTCCATGGCCGCCGGCATAGCCCAGCGCCGCCGCCCCCGCCACCGTTGCAATCGCCGCCCCCGGCCGCCACATTCGGCCGATGATGCGAAGCTTCGGCCGCAACTCGGGGCCGCCCGTGGCCATCCTTCCCGGCGCGCCCGAGCGCTCCATCGCCGCCACCCTGCGCTCGCTGCTGCCCTTCCTGTGGCCGCGGGACAGTTTTTCCATGCGCGTGCGGGTGGTGATCGCGGTTTCGCTGCTGATCGGCGCCAAGGGCGCCACCGTGCTGGTGCCGCTGCTCTACGCCCGCGCCGTCGACGCGCTGGCGCCGAAGTTCGGCGTGGCCACCGTGCCGGTCGCCCTCATCCTGGGCTACGGGCTGCTCCGCGTGTTGAGCCAGGGCTTCGGCGAGTTGCGCGACGCCGTGTTCGCCGCTGTGCAGCAGCGCACGGTGCGCCGGGTGGCGCTTTCCACCTTCCGCCATCTGCACGAGCTTTCTCTCCGCTTCCATCTCGACCGGCAGACCGGCGCGCTGTCGCGGGCCATCGACCGCGGCACCGCCGGCATCGAGACGGTACTGCGGCTCTCGGTGTTCAGCGTCGTCCCCACCCTGGCCGAGGTGCTGTTCGTCACCGTTCTGCTGTGGCGGCTGTTCGACTGGCGCTACGCGGCGCTCACCGTGACGGGGATCGCCGCCTTCCTGGCCTTCACCCTCGCCTGCACCGGCTGGCGGGTGCGCATCCGCAGGCAGATGAACGAGGCCGACAACACGGCGAAAACCAAGGCGCTCGACAGCCTGCTGAACTACGAGACGGTGAAGTATTTCGGCGCCGAAGCGCACGAGGCCACCCGCTTCGACCGCTCCATGGCGGACTACGAGCGCGCCGCCGTGCGCGGCCAACTGACGCTGAGCGCGCTCAACTTCGGGCAGGCGGTGATCGTCGCCGCGACGCTGGTGGCGACGATGCTGCTCGCCGCCTCCGGGGTGGCCGGCGGGCAGTTCTCCGTCGGCCACTTCGTGCTGGTGAACACCTACCTGATGCAGCTTGTCGTGCCACTCAACATGTTCGGCTTCGTCTACCGGGAGATCCGCCAGGGGCTGGTGGACATGGAGCAACTGTTCCGCCTGCTCGCCATCCCGCCCGAGATAACCGAACGCCCCGGCGCCGTGCCGCTCGCCGCGCCCGAAGGCACCGTGGTCTTCGAGCACGTCGCCTTCGCCTACGCGGGCGGGCGGCAGGTGCTGCGGGATCTCTCCTTCCATCTTCCCGCCGGGCGCACGCTCGCCCTGGTCGGCGCCACCGGCGCGGGGAAATCCACCATCACCCGGCTGTTGTTCCGCTTCTACGACCCCGCTTCGGGCCGCGTGCTGATCGACGGGCACGATCTGCGCGATCTGCAACTCGAGAGTCTGCGGGCGGCGATCGGCGTGGTGCCGCAGGACGCCGTGCTGTTCAACGATTCCATCGCCTACAACATCGCCTACGGCAAGCCGGGCGCAACGCCGGCCGAGGTGGAGCGGGCGGCGAAGGCGGCGCGGCTGCACGACTTCATCGCCCGCCTGCCGCAGGGCTACGACACTGTGGTTGGCGAGCGTGGCATGAAGCTCTCGGGTGGCGAGAAACAGCGCCTGGCGCTGGCCCGCGTGCTGCTGAAGGCGCCGCGCATCCTGGTGCTGGACGAAGCGACCAGCGCGCTCGACAGCCGCACCGAGCAGGAGGTGCTGCAAACACTGCGCGCGGCGGCGCCGGGACGCAGCACGCTCGTTATTGCGCACCGGCTCTCCACCGTGGTCGAGGCCGACGAGATCGTGGTGCTGGCCGATGGCGGCGCCGTGGAGCGCGGCACGCACGCGTCGCTGCTCGCCCTGGGCGGCGCCTACGCCGAACTTTGGCGGCTGCAGCAGGAGCGCGAGCGGCGCGCGGCGCGGGCGGCGTAATAGATACGATATCGTAATGATAGCGGCGCGCTGGCCCATCACCGCTCAGGCGAGGGCTGGAGTGGCGATGGCGGCGAGAGGACGGAGTGCGGTGGCACCCGGCGCGGTAGGCGTGGACCCGGCGGACGAGCGGGGAGCGGTGCCGGCGCCGACGCCGAGCAGGCGGGCTACGGGAAGGACGACGCGCCGCAGGGCGGGCACGCGGGCGAACAGGCGGGCAGCGAGAGGCTCGGCGAGCAGGTGTTGCAACTGCGCGGCGTAGCCAGCGCCTTCCGCGCCGAGGGCGCGGATCAGCCACAGGCGGCCGGTGGGAAGCGCCGGGTGCCGATGCGGACCACCGGGGCCGGAGCGATGGGGCTTTTTCAGCCTGCCGGCGGCGAAGGCCGCCAGCAGGCGCTCGCAGCGGCGGGCGGCGCGATTGAGGCGCCGCCAGAGCGGCACGATGAGCAGCGCGAGGCGCGGGGTGCGAAGGAAGCGCCGGGCGATGAGAGCAGAAAGGCCGGCGAGGATGAGAGAGAACCGCCGCGCGAAATCGGCGGCATAGACCTGGGACGGGCTTGCGAGGGGCGCGGGTGGCACGAAAATATTCCTAACACACCGAGGGGCGCGAGACAAGGAATTTCGGGGGGCGCAGGTGGCGGGATGCGCTGCGCTTTCCCGCCCTACGATGTGGTGGCATTCCGGGTTGCGGTTGCTCAACGTTTGTA
>JAJXZO010000131.1 GCA_021780035.1 Pseudomonadota bacterium | reverse complement strand
GGACCGCCGCGCGCCGCGGCCGTGGCATCGAGCCGCGCCAGCAGCGCCGCCAGCGCCGGCCGCCCGTGGGCGAGCGCCTGCCTGCCTGCCGCCGTGAGGGTATAAAGCCGCCTCCCGCTCTCGTCGGCGCCCGCCGCGGCGAGATCGAGTTCCTCGAGCAGGGCGAGGCAGGGATAGACCACGCCTGGGCTCGGCTGGTAGCCGCCGCCCACGCGCGTTCCCAGCTCTTTGATGATTTCGTAGCCGTGGCGCGGGCTTTCGTCGAGCAGCGCCAGGATCAGCAGCCGCAGCTCCCCGGCGTCGAACATCCGCCGCCCGCGCCAGCCCCCGCCGCCGCGCCGGCAACCGTGGCGGCGACAGGCGGCGCAGTCCCAGCTGACCAGGGTCGGCCTCGCCTCGGCGGCGGCATCGGTGGGCATGGCGGCGTTCCTGCTTTCGCCCGCAGCAAACACCGCACGATATATCTTGTCCAGTGACTCGCTCGCGTATTGAATCCCGTTTGCGGCAAATGATATGAAATCGAAGCCTGCCGCGGCGCGGCACAGTGCGCGCCCCGGCCGGCTGGAGGAATGCGATGCACAAGAACTGGGCGGAGTTCCTGTCCGGCTACTCGGCGCCGGTGACGGAGTTGCGCGGTGTCGCGCCCGAACTGATGAAGTCATTCGGCGCCGTCGCCCACGCCGCCCACGAGCCGGGCGCGGTCGACGCCAAGACCAAGGAACTCGCCGCGCTGGCAATCGCGGTGGCGCTGCGTTGCGACCCCTGCATCGGCTATCATGCCCGCGCCGCGCTGCGCAACGGCGCCACGCGCCAGGAGGTGGGGGAGTTCATCGGCATCGCCGTGGAGTTCTGCGGCGGGCCGGCGGTGTATTATGCCGCGGCGGCGCTCGAGGCCTACGACCAGTTCGCCGCGAAGGCCGCCGCGCCCCGCTGAGCCGCGGCAAACGTAAAGCATAACGTCAGAGGGAGAGGTTCATGACCCCGAATATCGGTTCCGCCGACCGCGTTGCCCGCATCGTCGTCGGCCTCCTGCTGCTCCTGCTGCTCGTCTTTGTCAGCGGTCCGGCCCGTTGGTGGGGGCTGATCGGCCTGATCCCGCTCGCCACCGCCTTCGTCCGCGTCTGCCCGCTGTATTCGATCCTCGGCTTCACCACCTGCCCGCGCAAATAGGCGCGACGAGGCGGCCCGCTCGGCCGCTCAGCCTCCTTCGAGCGACCGCCGGATGATGTAGGCGGCCACCGCGAACACCAGCCCCGCGAACACCCGGCGCAGCGTATCGCGCCTGGGTGCGAGGGTGAGCGCCGCTTTCATGCCGAGGAACCCGCCCGCCACCCCGCCGGCGATGAATTCCGCCGCCACCCGCCACGCCACCAGTCCGGAGAGGCTGTAGTTCAGCGCCGTGGTCAGGCCGAAGGTGCCCACCGCGAACAGCGAGGTGCCCACCGCGTTGATCATCGGCATGCCGGTGGCGAACATCAGCCCCGGCACGATGAGAAAGCCGCCGCCGATACCGAAGAAGCCGGAAAGCAACCCCACCCCGAAGCCCACGCCCGCCACGCGCGCCGCCACTTTCGCCCCCATCGGCTCCGGCGCCTTCGCGGCGCGGGCGGGGCGCAGCATCAGCGCGCCGACGGCGATCATCATGAAGGCGAAGGCGAGGATCAGGTGCCGGCCGTCCACCGCCTTGCCGACGGTCGAGCCGAGCAGCGAGCCCAGCGTGCCGGCCAGCGCGAACAGCAGGCCCGGCGCCCAGCGCACCGTGCGGGCGCGCGCGTGGGCGGCGAAGTTGGCGAAGGCGTTCACCGATACCGCGAACGCGCCGGTGCCGATGGCCACGTGCGGCGGCACGCCGACGAGGTAGAGCAGCATCGGCGTGGCGAGGATGGAGCCGCCGCCGCCGATCAGCCCCAGCGAGAAGCCGACGAACACGCCGCAGCCGGCGGCGATGAGGTCAGGCGCGGGCATCGGCGGCGGGCGGGGGCAGGGGGGGCATGATCGGCTTCCGGCGGGACGTATTTGCGCCCTGTGTGTAATTCCCTTCGCCGCTGCTGGCCAGTCACTCTGCCCGGGCGAGACGCACCAGCATCTTGCCGAAATTGCCTCCCCGCAGCACCTGCCGCAGCGCCTCGGGCGCGCGCTCCAGCCCGTCGATCAGCGTCTCGCGGTGGCGGAGCGACCCATCCCGCACCCAGGGCGCGGCCAGCGCCCGCCATTCCACGAGGCGCTCCGGCTGGTCGGCGACGATCATCCCCTCGATGCGCACGCGCCGGCTGACCACGAAGCCGAGGTTGGGGCCGGGCGGCAGTTCCTTCTCGTTGTACTGGGCGATCATGCCGCACATCACCACGCGCGCGTGGCGGTTCAGCCGGGCGAACGCCGCCTCCTGCACGATGCCGCCGACGTTCTCGAAATACACGTCGATCCCCAGCGGGCAGGCTTCCCCCAGCGCATCGGCGAAGTCGCCCGAGCGGTGGTCGACGCAATCGTCGAAGCCCAGCGTCTCCTGCACCCACATGCACTTGTCGGGCCCGCCGGCCACCCCCACCACCCGGCAGCCGGCGCGCTTCGCCAGTTGCCCGGCCACCGAGCCCACGGCGCCGGCGGCGGCGGAAACCACCACCGTCTCGCCCGGCTGCGGCTGGCCGATGTCGCGCATGCCGGAATAGGCGGTGGTGCCCGGCATCCCCAGCACGCCGAGCCAGGCGCCGAGCGGCGCGGCGGCGGTATCGATCTTCGTCAGCTGGCGCGCGGCCGAAACGCTGTGCGTCTGCCAGCCGCGGCTGCCGACCACGATGTCGCCGGGACGGAACTCCGCGTCGCCGCTCGCCAGCACCTGCCCCACCGATTCGCCTACCATCACCGCGCCGAGCGCGAGCAGCGGCTCCGAGGAGGGCGGGCCGGAGATGCGCCGGCGCTGGTAGGGGTCGACGGAAAGCAGCAGCGTGCGCGTCAGCACCTCGCCCTCGCCGGGTTCGGGCAGCGGCGTTTCCCGGAGCGAGAAATCGCCCGGGCGCGGCTCACCCTCGGGGCGCCGCGACAGCACCAGCGACCGGCAGATCGTTGCGGTTTCAGACATCGGAAGCTCCTCCCAGAGCCTCCGGAGAGGCTAGGCCGAAGGCGCGGCCCTGTCGACCACGGCGCGCCAGCTTCGCAGCCTCAGCGCGTTCGTCACCACGCTCACCGACGACAACGCCATCGCCGTGCCGGCGATGAGGGGGCTGAGGAACCCGAAGGCGGCCAGCGGAATGCCGATCACGTTGTAGGCGAAGGCCCAGAACAGCCCCTGGCGGATGGTGCCGTGCGTGCGCCGCGCGATCTCGAGCGCCGGGGCCACGAGGCCCGGGTCGCTCCGCATCAGGGTGATGCCGGCCGTCTGCATGGCGACATCGGTGCCGCTGCCCATGGCGATGCCGACATCGGCGGCGGCCAGCGCCGGCGCGTCGTTGACGCCGTCGCCAACCATCGCCACCACCGCGCCGCTCTCGCGCAGCGCCGCCACCCGCTCGGCCTTCTCCCCCGGCAGCACTTCCGCCATCACGGTGTCGATGCCCACCGCCTTCGCCGCCGCCTCGGCGGCGCCGCGCGCGTCGCCGCTCAGCAGCACCACCTTGATGCCGTTCCGCCGCAGCTTCTCCACCGCGGCCCGTGCCGAGGGGTGCGGCGCATCGCCGAAGGCGAGCAGCGCCAGCGGCCGCGGCTCGGGCGCGATCTCGGCTAGCCAGGATACCGTGCGCCCCGCCGCGTGTTGCCTTGCGGCTTCGGGGCCGAGCGCGCCCGCCTCGACACCGGCCTCGGCGA
>JAJXZO010000108.1 GCA_021780035.1 Pseudomonadota bacterium | reverse complement strand
CGAAGTTGGCGGCCGGCACGTTGCTGCCGGCATTGTTGAATAGCAGGTCGAGCCGGCCGAAGCGCTGCCTTGTCGCCGCGAACAGCGTTTCCACCGCTTCGGGGATGGTGACGTCGGTCGGCACCGCCAGCGCCCGCTCCGCCGCCCCGGAGAGCGCCACTGTCTCGGCGAGCGCTTCCGCGCGGCGGCCTGCCAGCACCACCGACCAGCCGTCCGCAAGCAGGGCCAGCGCTGACGCCCGTCCGATGCCGCTGCCCGCTCCCGTTACCATCGCAATCCGGCTCATGCTTCCGTGTCCTCCCTGGCACTCCTTTTCTTATAGGCGCTGCCGCCCGTGCCGCCCACATGTTGCGTGGCCATGGCGGGGGAGTAGGCTTTGCGCCGGGAGAAGCGAAGGAGAGCGGAAATGGCGGGACTCGATCCCCGGTCCGGCCTGGTGTTGCTCACTGGTGCCGCCGGCAGCCTGGGCACGGTGCTGCGCACGGCGCTTGCCCCGCGCTGGCGGCTCCGCCTGCTCGACCGCGCGCCCATCGCCGCTCTGCGCGGGAACGAGGAAGCGGTGCAGGCCGACATCGCGGACCGCGCCGCCGTGGCGCGGGCGATGGAGGGGGTCGCGGCGCTTGTGCATTTCGCCGGCGCACCCGATGCGCACGACCTCGAGTCGCTGTTCCACGCCAACGTGCGCGGGGTATTCGACGTCTTCGAGGCGGCGCGGCTTGCCGGGGTGCGGCGGATTGTTTTCGCCTCCTCCAATCACGCCCACGGCTGCTGGCCGGTCATCGAACGGGTGACGCCGCAGCGCCCCGCCCGTCCGGACAGCCTCTACGGTGCCTTCAAGGTGATGGGCGAGGCGATGCTGCGCTTCTATTTCGACCGTCACGCCATGCGTTCGGTAAGCCTCCGCATCGGCACCTGCCGGCAACTCCCGATCGACCAGCGCTCGCTCGCCACCTGGCTCAGCTTCCCCGACCTCGTGCAACTGGTGGAGCGGTCCCTGCTGCACGACGACCCCGGATGCCTGGTGGTGAATGCCTATTCCGCCAACACGCGGCTTCGCATCGCCGATCCGAACTGGGCCTTTCTCGGCTACGAACCGAAGGACGACGCCGAGGAGCACCTGGCGATGCTTCGCGCCATGGGCGTCGATGTGGACGGCCCCTGGGAATGGCCTGAACACGGCGGCGCCTTCGCCCGGTGGCCCGGCCCTCCACCCGGCCGCGAGGGCTAAGGCGGCGTCATCGCCCCGTCGGGCGTGGACGGACGGGCGGCCGCTTGTCTGCCGGCAGTGGGCAGACGTAGGGGGTGAGGCGGGTCCGCTCCGCGTGGGCCGCCTTGGCGCGGGCCACGAGATCGGGGTCGAGGAAGGCATCCATGGCGGTTGCCGCCATCACTTTCGCCGTATGCACCATGCCCTTGTGCGCGAGCGGCGACTTCCCCTGCGCGGTGAGCTGCCAGGAGTGTCCGGGCGTGCCGATGGCGCAGGTCGCGCCCCGTGCCTGCACCGTGGGCACCACCCAGGAGACATCGCCCACGTCCGTGCTGCCCATCATCGGCGCGCCTACGGCGTCGAGCGGTACCGCCTCTCCCCACAGCGGCAAGCCGGCGTCCACAGGCCGGCCGGCGCGCCGGAAGGTCGAGGCGATGTCCTCCGCCGAGAACGTGGACCGGATGGCCTCGGCGAACGCCCGATCGGCCTCGTCCCAGGGGGGCGGGCCAAGCCGGCGGAAGTTGCGGAACATCGCTTCCTCGAGGGGCGGGTTCGGCAGAAGATTGGACACCGCCGAATACACCGCCGAGGCGAAAATGGTGTCCGTCATCAGCGCCGCCCCTTCGGCACAGGCGCGCACCCGCGCCGCCAGCGGCGCCAGTTCCTGCCCCTCGCGCGTGCGGATCAGGTAGCGCACGGCCGCGCGCGCCTGCACCACGTTCGGCGCCACCCCGCCGGCATCGAGATAGGCGTAATGAACACGCGCCGAACTCGGCATGTGCTCGCGCAGATAGTTCACCCCCACGCTCATCAGCTCCACCGCGTCGAGCGCGCTGCGGCCGAGGTGCGGCGCCGCCGCGGCGTGGGAGGCCCTGCCGGTGAAGGTGAAGTCGATGCGGGTGTTGGCAAGGCTCTGCGCGTCATTGACGCCGTCGTAGGGCGCCGGATGCCAGGAGATGGCGATGTCGGCGTCGGCGAAGGCGCCCGCGCGCACCATGTAGGTTTTGGCCGCGCCGCCTTCCTCCGCCGGGCAGCCGTAGTAGCGCACCCGCCCCGGCGTGCCGCTGCCGGCAAGCCAGTCTTTCAGTGCCACGGCGGCGAGAAGGGAGCCGGCGCCCAACAGGTTGTGCCCGCAGCCGTGGCCGGCGTCGCACCCGGAGAGAGGCTTGCGCTCCGCCGTGCCGGCTTCCTGGGAAAGCCCCGGCAGGGCATCGTATTCGCCCAGGATCGCCACCACTGGCCCTTCCGCGCCCGCCTCGCCCACCAGCGCCGTGGGAATGCCGGCGATGCCGCGGGTCACGCGGAACCCTCGCCGCTCCAGCAGGGCGGCGTGCAGGTCGGCGGAACGCCACTCGTCGTAGGCGACCTCGGGGCAGTCCCACACCGCGTCGCTCAGGGCGATGGCGGTGGCGGCGTGACGGTCGACGGCCCGCCAGAGTTCCTGTTGCCGGAACATGATCTCTCCCGCTCGCACTTCAGCCGGCGTGCAGCGCGGCGGCGAGCACCGGCGCGGCGGCGGCACCCATGCGCCCGCCGTCGTGGCCTACTCCCTCCACGGCGATCAGCCGCCACGCGCAGTCGAGACCGAGGCGGGCGGCCTCGGCTTGTGCGACGTTTACGTAGGCGTGGGCGCGGGCGAAGCGCGTTTCACCCTGGCGCATCGCCGCTTCCTCGCGCGGAAAATGCTCGCTGGTGGTGTCGGTGTCCTCGCTGCCGCCCATGACGATCAGCGGGAACCGCAGCAGCCCGGCAAGCTGCGTTTCTTCAAGCCCGGTGGCGCCGAGGCCGTAGGGAAAATCCACTCCAAGGGTCGGCATGGCGTAACTGCCGGCGTTCGCCGCCGCCGCCGTCACCACGCGGTCACGGAAGCCGAGCGAGAGCATGCGGTGCACGAACTGCCCGCCGGCGGAATGGCCGAATATCCCGTAGCCCTGCCGCCGCGTCACCCCGGCGGCGCGAAGGGCGGCGAACAGGTGCCCATCGACCGCGTAGGTCCATTGCTCGCGCGGCAACGGCCTGCCCTCGGCGTCCTCGCGGTTGCCGTAGTTGTAGCTGAGCGGGGTAGGGAAGGCGGCATCCGAGAACTCCGGCACCACCACCAGCACGTCGGCCTCGTCCACCAGGGGCAGCCAGTAGTCGCGGTAGTCGGCGCCGTTGCGCAGCACTCCGTGGTGCACGAACAGAACCGGCGTATCGGCGTGGAAGCGTCGCGGCCGGGCGGCGCGCAGCGTCAGCGGCTGGGCGGGCAGCGCCGGATCGGTCCAGGGCACGTCGTTGGTGCCCGGACTGGCGACGAGCGCGGCGAGGTCGGACATCGGCATCACCTTTCAGGGGCGGAGTTCAGGCGGGAAGCGGCGTCCAGGCGCCACCCGCGGCCTGCGAGGCGAGCGCCGCCTCGATGAAAGCGAGTCCGGCGGCGCCGTCGGCGGCGGTGGGAAACTCGAGCGCCGCCGGGTCGGGCGGCAGGCCGAGGATCGAGGCGGCCATCGCCTCGGCGGCATCGCGGTAGAGGTTGGCGAAGCCCTCCAGCAGGCCTTCCGGGTGGCCCGCCGGCAGCCGCAGCAGGCGGGCGGCCGGAGCGAGCCCCCCCGGTC
>JAJXZO010000242.1 GCA_021780035.1 Pseudomonadota bacterium | reverse complement strand
CGTGCCGCCGATCGCCACCCCCAGCGCCTGGCCGGCGCACCAGGCCTGCGCCGCGGCGGCGAGCGTGCCGGCGGCGCCGAAAGCCGCCACCAGCATCGTGCGCGGCCGCGACAGGCGCGACTGCCGGCGCAGCCATTCCCTGGCCATGCGATTGTCCTGGCTCATGCCCGCCATGTAGCAGAACCGCCACCGATTGACAGGCCCGCTCCCCCTGGTTGACCCTGTCGCAGCGGATCGAGCGGAGAGCGGCCATTTCCAGGAACCTGACGCGGAGCGCGGAGTTTTTCCGGCGCGCCCGCGCGGCAACAACATCGTGAGCCGCCTCGGCAAGGGCGGCTTTGCCGCGCTCGGCGTGGTGTCGCTGGTCGCCTTCAACCTGCGCCCCTCGCTCGCCTCGGTCGGCCCGGTGCTGAACGAGGCGATGGCGGCGCTGCACCTGTCGGCCGGCGCCGCCTCCATGCTGACGACGGCGCCGGTGCTCTGCCTCGGCATCTTCGGCCCCCTGGCGCCGCTGCTGGCGCGGCGCTTCGGCATCGAGGGCGCCATCCTGCTGGCGCTCGCCACCGTGGCGTTCGGCATCGGCGTGCGCGCGGGCGGCACCAGCGTGCTGCTGGTGGGAGGCTCGCTCGTCGCCGGCGCCGGGGTGGCGGTGGGCAACGTGCTGTCGCCCAGCCTGCTGAAGCGGGACTTCCCGCGCCATCTGCCGCTGGCCACCGGCCTCTACACCATGGCGGTGTGCATCGGCGCGGCGGTGGCGGCGGGGTTCACCGCCCCGGCGCGACTGCTCGCGCACCAGCTTGGACTAGCACCCGACTGGGCGTTCGCGCTGGCCGTGTGGGCGCTGCCGGCGGCGCTCGCCGTCGGTGTGGGGGGGCTGGCGTGGCGGCGGCACCTGCACGCCGGCGCCGGCATAGCTGCACGCATGCCGCCGGTGCGCGGGCTGTGGCGGAACGCGCTCGCCTGGCAGGTGACGCTCTACATGGGGCTGCAGTCGGCGATGGGATACATCGTCTTCGCTTGGCTGCCGCCGATCCTGCGCAGCCGCGGCGACGACGCGGTGACGGCCGGCGCCGCCACCTCGCTCTGCATCCTGGCGCAGGTGCTGGCGGCGCTGCCGGTGCCGCTGCTCGCCTCGCGCTGGCGGCACCAGAGCGTCGCCGCGCTCGCGGTGATGCTGCTGGCCGGAGGAAGCTTCTTCGCCCTGGTGCACCTGCCGCTCTCCTGGCAGTGGCTGCTCTCGACCACGCTCGGCACTGGCATGGGCGGCGCCTTCGCGCTCGCCATCATGCTGATCGTGCTGCGCGCGCCGGACGGGCACACCGCGGCGGCGCTCTCCAGCATGGCGCAGAGCGTGGGCTATTCGCTCGCGGCGGCGGGGCCGCTGCTGGTGGGCATGCTGCACGACGCCACCGGCGACTGGTCCGGTGCCGTGGGCATCTATCTCGGCATCGGCAGCCTCGGCGCCCTCTGCGGCGCGCTCGCCGGCCGCGACCGCCTGGTGCGCCCCCGCATGCACAGCTAAGTCCGGCGTTAACCCGGCGAACCGACACTGGCGGCGTGTTCCCGCGCCGCTCCCTGATGGCCGCGCTCGCGGCCGCCGCACTGAGCCCCGCGGCGGCCCGCGCCGGTTCGCCCGGCGGTTCGACGCCGGAACTGGTTCCCCTCGGCGGCATTGCCGTACCCCGGTTGCGCGCCCGCCTGCTCGCGCGGTTGCCGCTCGGGCCGTCCGGAGTCGCCGCCGTCGCCTTCGGCGCCGACGTGGTGGACGGCAGCCGCGATCTGCTGGCGCTCGTCTCCGAGGGACAGGTGATGGCGCTCGAGCCGCTGAGTTGGCAGGGCGAGGACGGATCGCGCCTCTACACCGGGGTTTCCGCCCTGCCCGACCGGCGGCGCCTGCGCCTGCGGCGCAGCGCTTCCGCCCCGCTCGGGCACAGCTTCCGCCACGAGGAATGGACCGACTACCTTCTGTGGCAGGATCGCCGGCCGCTCGCCGACGCGCCGGTGCGCCCGGTGCTGGCCGCAAGCTGGCAGGCGCTGCTCGCCGGTCAGCGCGCCACGGTGATCGCCGCGCTGCGCAGCCGCGCCTGGACGGCGGCGGACGCCGATCTACTCGCCTTCTGCGCGCCGCCGCGCTTTCCGCCCGTCGGCAGCTATTGAAGCGCCCGCGCGCCCCTGTATGCTGCGCCGCAGGTGAAGGTGGCCCGCAAGGGCTGAAACGGGAACGCGCGAATGGCCCTCGTGGCCAGGCCGCGGCTGCCCCCGCAACTGTAGGCGGCCTGCCGGTGCGTGTGCGCCGGCCGCCGGCTTCATGGCCATTGCCCCGCGGGGCGAGAAGGCGGAGCCGGATGCCGCGAGCCAGGAGACCGGCCGGCACCGAGACTGCGCGCGCGCGACGGGCGGGGAAGGCCGGCGCAGCGGGAGCAAGACCCGCCGGCGGCAATCGTCCCTGTCACCGGAGCCCGTTGGGGCTCCCCGCCCGTTGGAGTCGCGCCATGCGCCGCCTGCTGCTCGCTTCCGCCCTGTTCCTGCCCGCCATCGCCGCTTCCGCCCAGGAAGCGCAAACCGTGCCCGTCACCACGCTGCCCGAGACCGTGGTGACCGCGACGCGCATCCCCACGCTCGCCAACGACGTGGCGGCCGGCGTCACCGTCATCACCCGCAACGAGATCGGGTCGCGCGGCTACACGTCCCTCGCCCAAGCGCTGACCGACGTGCCGGGGCTGCACGTGGTGCAGGAGGGCGGCGACGGCGGCCAGGCCAGCGTGTTCCTGCGCGGCGCCGATTCCAACCAGGTGCTGGTGCTGCGCGACGGCATGCCGGTGAACGACCCCTCCGACCCCAACGGCGCCTACAATTTCGGCCTGGGCTCGCTCGCCGGCGTGGAGCGCATCGAAGTCATCCGCGGGCCGATGTCGGGCCTGTGGGGCTCGGGCGCGGGCGGCGGCGTGATCAACGTCATCACCCGGCCGGGCAGCGGCGCGCCGCACGGCACGGTCACGGTGGCCGGCGGGCTGCCGCGCGCGGGGCTCGTTTCCGCCACGCTTTCCGGGTCGAGCGGCGGCTTCGACTACAACCTCGCCGCCGAGAGCCATTCCGAGATCGGCTTCGACACCACGCCGAAGCGGGAGAGCGTGTACACCGGCGCGCGCAACGGCTTCCGCTCGCAAGTGGCGAGCATCGATCTCGGCTACACGCCGGTGGAAGGCGTCCGCTTCTTCGCCGGCCTCCGCTACCGCACCGCCACCTTCGGCCTCGACGAGCTTGGTTTCCCCGCGTACGACGCCGCCGACTACACGGGGCGCGACCGCAACTTCCAGGGCCGCGCCGGGGTGCATGCGTTCCTGCTCGACGGCCTGTGGGAAACCACGCTGCAGGTGGGGCATCTCGACGAGTTGCGCCGCTATTTCGAGCCGCTGGAGGCCGCCGACCCGAACCAGGGTTCGGGCTACTCCCGATACAACGGCCGGCGCACCGAGGTGCAGTGGAACAACACGCTGCACCTGCCGGACCTGGGCGCGGCGACGGCGAACGCCATCACCTTCTCCGTCGATCGAAGCAGCGACCGTTCCGGCTCTTTCATCGACACCAGCGCCAGCGGCTATCCCTACCTCGCCACGGTCGATGCCTCGGCGCAGCACACCGCCGGCAGTGTCGGCGCGCAGACGACGCTCGGCGGGCGCCTCACCCTCACCGGCAACCTGCGCGAGGAGAACGCCACCTACGGCGGCAGCGCCTTCACCTGGCGCCTGGGCGGGGTGCTGGCGCTGCCCGAGGTGTGGTCGCGGCTCAAGCTCTCCTACGGCACGTCGTTCCTCGCGCCGTCGCTCTACGACCTGTTCGGCGTGGATTCCTATAACTACATCGGCAATCCGAGCCTGCGGCCCGAGAGAAGCGACGGCGGCGAGGTGGGATGGGCCGTCGATCTGCCGCTGTGGGGGCGCAGCGATGGCGCCAGCCTGGACTTCTCGCTGTTCGAGAACCACTTCCGCGACCTGATCCAGTTTGTGTACGCGCCGGATTTCTCCTCCTCCACCATGCAGAACGTCGGCCGCGCCTACACGCACGGCTTCGAGGCGGGGCTCGCGCTGCACCCGGTGCGCTGGGCCGATGCCCACGTCTCCTGGACCTACACGGTGGCGCGCGACCAGACGGGCGCGGCACTGCTGCGCCGTCCGCGTAACCAGGTGAGCGCGAGCCTGAGCCTTCGCCCGCTGCCGGCGCTCAGCATCACGCCCGAGCTTCAATACGTCTCGGGCGCCCGCGACTACCTGGTGGACAACCAGGGCTTCGACGCCGGCCTCGGCTTCACCCGGGCGGGGCTGATCTGCAACCTCGCGGTCAACTACAAAGTGACGCCGAAGGCGACGCTGTTCGTCGATGCCCGCAACATCGGCGGCTCGCGCTATGAGCCGGCCAGCGGCTACCAGATGCCGGGGCCGAGTTTCCTCGCCGGCGTGCGGCTGGGCTACTGAGCCACGGCTCTCAGCGGCGGATGTCGAGCCAGGACCCGCTGAAGGGCTTGTGGAAGTAGGTCACCCACACGTAGTTGAGGGCGTAGCGCATGCCGATGCGCATGACGCCCTCGGCGAGCAGTCGCCGCCCGGAGGACAGCGCCGGCAGACGGAAGCTGAACTTCACCCCGCCGGCGGCGACCAGCCGCCGCGCGAGGTCGGTGTCCTCGCCGTAGAAGGTGAAGTCGGAATTGAAGCCGCCGATCGCCTCGAGCGCGCTGCGCCGGACGACGAAATTGCCGCCCTGCAGCATGGAACCCTTCTTCAGGACGAAGCGGTTCAGCAGGTAGGCCGCGTAGCCCAGGCCGTAGAATGCCCGCGTCAGGGCCCGCACATGCAGCGGAGTGTCGTAGTAGATGTAGGGGCCGCTCAAGGCCGCGAGTTTCGGGTCGGCGGCGAATTCCTCCAGCACGCGGCCGAGCCATCCGCGCGTGATGCGGGTATCGGCATCGATGTTGGCCACCAGGGCGCCGTGGGAATTGAGGAAACCGGCGCGGCGGGCCTGGACGAGGCCCTTTTCCGGCTCGTCCACCACCACCACGCCGGGAAAGCGCGCCGCCACCGCGGCGGTGGCGTCCGTGCTGGCATTGTTCACCACGATCACCTCGGCCGAGACCGGGGTGTGGGCGATCTCGGTGGCGATCGCCGCCAGCGTCTCCGGCAGGATCTTTTCCTCGTTGTAGGCGGGAACCACGAAACTGATCGCCACCTCGCCGTTCACCGCACTGTCCTTTCGCGCAGCAGATTCGCGTAGAGTTCTTCCCAGATATCGGCCACGGAGTCGATGCCGTGACGGAGCGCGAGTTGCCGCGCCGCCGCCCCCAATGCCTCCCGCCGCCCTGGTGCGGCCAGCAGTTCGCCCAGCGCCGCGGCAATCGCCGGCGGATCGTGCGGGTCGGCCAGCAGACCGGTCTCGGCGGTGACGAACTCGGGCAGGGCGCGGCTTTGCGCCGCCACTACCGGCAGGCCGGTGGCCATCGCCTGCAGCATCACCATGCTTTGCGTCTCGCTCGTGCTCATGATGGAGAACACGTCGCTCGCCCGCAACAAATCCGCGAGCCGCGCCGGGCTGAGCGTGCCGAGGAAACGCACGCGCGCGGCGATGCCGAGCGTTGCCGCCAGCGCCCGCAGCCTCGGCTCGTGCGCGCCGTGGCCGGCGAGCGCCAGTTCCACGCCTTCGAGACGGGCGAGCGCATGCAGCAGCACGTCGATGTTCTTCTCCGCCCCCAGCCTGCCGGCAAAGGTGACGGTGGGAGCGCCAAGCCCGAATTCGGCACGGAGCCGCGCTCTGTCGTCACCCGTGGCGGGCGCGAACGTCTCGGTGTCGATCGGGTTGGACACGACGCGGTGCGGCCGGCGCGTGCCGCGGCGGCCGAGGTCGGCGAACACCGAATGCGACGGCGCGGTGACGAAGTCGCAGCGGTCGTAGAACCAGCCGACGTAGCGGGCCGCCCAGGCGGCGCCGACCGGCAGGAACGGCGCGAAGCCGGCCACCGTCCAGTGGTTGGTGCCGATGATCGGCAGCTTCAGCGCCGCCGCGCTCCACAGAGCCTCCAGCCCGACGCCGAAGAAGGAATGCACATGGATCAGGTCGGGCCTCTCGCCCCGGCCCAGGCCCACCCAGCGCACCGGCGAAGGCAGTGCCGCGCGGGACTGCCGTGTGGAACTCGGGAAAGGCAGCGACTCCCGCCGCTCGACCCGCACGTTGTTGCCGAGGTCGCCGTCGGACCTGCCCGCCTTCGCCATCCGGTAGTCGGCGGCGGCGTAGCGCGGGGCGACGATGCGCACGGAATGGCCGCGGCGGCCGAGCGCGCGGCTGAGGATGGCGACCGAATCCTGGATGCCGCCCAGTTCGGGATAGAAATGGTCGGTGAACATGGCGATCTTCATCGCCGGTTCCTCCGCTGGCGGGCGTGCACCAGCAGCCCGCCGATCGCCGCGGCGCCCGCCACGCCCAGAACGACGCCCCCCAGCACGACATGCGCCTGGAAGAACGGCAGGGCGGCGGCGCCGAAATAGCCGAGCGCAAACAGCAGCGCGCTTTTCGGCAGGGTGGCGACGAAATTGACCGCCATGAAGCGCGCGAACGGCAGGCGCAGCATGCCGCTTCCCACCAGCACGACAACGCCGATGGAGTGCGTCCACTTGCCGATGACAAGCATGCGCGTGGAGTGGTGGCGGAGATCGTCCTTCACCTGTTCCGTCACCACCCGGCCCGCGCCGAACCGCCGCCCGATCCAGCCCAGCGGCGCCCGCCCGTTGCGGCCGATCCAGTAATAGAGGGCGTCGCCGATCAGGTCGCCCAGTACCAGGAGCGACAGCGCCCACCACCACACGAAATAGCCGTGCGCGGCGAGCAGGCCGGCGACGATGGACACCACCGGCCCCTCGATCACCGCGAGCGGCAGCAGCACAGTACTGCCGTAGAAAATCATGAAGGACTCGAGTGTCACCGCCGCGTCACAGCCGTTCGTAGTGCACCGTCGAGCCGTCGGCCACCGAGAAGGCCAGACCGGCCCAGGTACGGGAGGTATCGTACCAGACATCGACGGCGAACGCGCCGCTCAGCGCGTAGTGGTCGGCGATCAGCGGCGCGCCGGAGGCGAGCCGGATGGTCTCGTCCCGGTGCAGCGCCACCTTGGGACGGAGCAGCACGCCATCCTCGAGACTGATCATCGGCCCCTCCAGCATGCGCTGGTTCCAGTAGCTGGTGCCGATCGCCCCGCCGGGTGCCACGTAGCGGGCGGTCTGGCTGCCCTCCACGATCAGCGCGCCGTCGTCGCGCCCGGCCTTCGCCCATTCCTTCTCGCCGTTCTTCGTCGTTTCCGCGGAGAGGCCCGCGAGCCGCCCCCCCTTCCAGCGTTCCACCGCCCGGTGGCGGTAGCGCACCAGCGGGATGCCGAACAGACTTACCTGAGCGTCGACGGCGATGGACACGGTGGTCTCGTCGCCGTCGAGGCTGAAACTGAGGTGGTGTTCGCCGATGACGCTGCCAAGACGGACGAGGCGGAACGCCAGCGCGCACTGCGGCGGCACCGGCAGGGCGGCAGCGGCTGGCCGGACCGCCAGCAGACCAAGCCCGCCCGCCATCGCTCCCCGCCGCCCGATCAGCCTTCCCCGCATACCCGGCACACTCCGCCTCGCCGCCCCCACCGCGGCCAGTGGCCGGAGCAGTAGCCCAGCGCCGCGCGCGGGGCAACCGCGGCCGCTCAGCGACTGCGAAGCGCGTCGAGGCTCCACGGGCCGGGGCCGGCGGCGACAATGTAGAGGAAGATGAAGCAGAAAAGGATGGCGGCGTCGCCGCCGTTCAGCAACGGGAAGAAGCCGCGCCGGATGTGGACGGTCCAGTAGGCCACGGCCATCTCGCCGGACATGAGGAACGCCGCCGGCCGCGAGAACAACCCGAGAGCCAGCAGGCCGCCGCCGGTCAGTTCGACGAGCCCACCCCACCAGGGCATCGACAACACTGCCGGCAGATGCTGCATCGCCGGGAAGCCGAGAAACTTGGCGGTGCCGTGCTCGAGAAAAGCGAGCGAGGAAACAATGCGCAACACGCTGAGCATCTGCGCTTTGTACGAATCGAGAGTCATGGGGCCCCCGTTTGTTGGCATGGCCGACGGCGACAGATTTCGGCCGCTGGCATCGGGATTTCCACTCCTCTAACAGGAAGTTGTTTGTTTTGCGTGCCGGCGCCGCCTGCGCTACCGATGGCGGGGCACCGAACCGCCGGCCGGAGCACGGCGCCCGGGATGGAAGGTCCGGTGAGCCGCGAAGGAGATGCCTCCGTGCCCTCTGGCGGAGTTTCCGCGCAGCACCGCGCCTCCGGAGGGGGAATGCCGCCCGCTTCCGGCGTGGACGAGCGAAAGTCGAGCGGCGCCAGCCTCGCGGGGCTGAGCTGGATCAACTTCCTCACCGCGCTGATGCAGACGGGCTTCGGCGCCTTCCTGGCCGTCTACCTCACCACGCACGGCTGGAGCCGGCTCGACATCGGCTTCGCGCTCAGCGTCGGCACTATGGCGATGATGGTAAGCCAGGTGCCGGGCGGCATGCTGGTGGACTGGATGCACAGCAAGCGCGCCGCCGCCGCCGCCGCCGTGCTCGCCGTAATGGCCGCGGCCATGATGATCGCCGCGGTGCCGTGGCCCGCACCGGTGTTCGCGGCACAGGTGCTGCAGGGCGCGGCGGCGGCGGTGCTGACCCCGGCGATCGCCGCGCTGACGCTGATGCTGTCGCGGCAGGAGCGCCTCGGCGAGCGGCTGGGCCGCAACGTCCGCTTCGCCGCGGTAGGCTCGGCGCTGGCGGCCGGCCTGATGGGCCTGGTCGGGGCCTCGCTGTCCTACCGGGCGATCTACTGGTTCGCCGCCCTCTGCGCCGTGCCGGCCGTCGCGTTCATCTACCGCATCCGGCAAAGCGACCTGGAGACCGCGCCCAGCCGTGCCACCCACGCCGCGGTCATCCATCCGCACCAGCGCATCAAGCCCGAGCAGCGGGTGCGGCAGGTGGCGCTCAACCCGACGCTGCTGATCTTTGCCGCCTGCACGGCGCTGTTCCAGCTTGGCAACGCCGCGCTGCTGCCGCTCGCCGCGGGCGCGCTCATCCGCGAGAGCGGCCGCCTGCCGGAACTGCTGCTCTCCCACGCATGGCTGGCGCTGCCGTCGATCTCGCTGCACGCCGCCGATCTGCTGGTCGGTGCCTGGATCGTGGTGCCGCAACTCTTCGCCGCGCTGCTATCGCCCTGGTTCGGCCGCAATGCCCAGGTGTATGGCCGCCGGCGCGTGCTGCTGCTCGGGCTCGCCATGCTGCCGCTCAGGGCACTGCTGTTCGCCATCGGCGGCAACCCGGTGGCAATGGTCGCCTACCAGATTCTGGACGGCATCACCGCGGCCATCCTCGGCCTGATGATCCCGCTGGTGGTGGCCGACATCACCCACGGCACCGGCCGCTTCAACCTCGCCATCGGCATCGTCGGGCTGGTGAACGGCATTGGCGGCGCGCTCAGCACCACCCTCGGCGGGGCGCTGGCCGAGCGCATCGGCGATACCGGCACGTTTCTGTGCCTTGGCGGCGCCGGCCTGCTCGGCTGCGTGCTGCTGGTGCTCGCGCTGCCCGAGACGCACGCCGCCACCGGCCCGACGCCGCCGCCGCGCGCCAGCCGCAAGCCGCCGCCGCTGCAGCGCCGACGGCCGTTCTAGGTTCGAGACCCGTCCAGGTTCGCCAGGCAGCGAGAGCGGTGGCGCCGGGAAGGCTCGCCCGTCTCCTTGACGGTCCGAAGCGCCGGGCCACATAACCCGCCCATGCCGGCCGGAACCCTCACCACTCTTGTCGAACTCGACGCCAAGCTCGCCGAATGCGCGGCCGCGCAGCACGTTTCCGACGATGCCCTGCGGGAGGTGTTCACCCGGTTCCAAATGGAACTGCCCCGCCCCGCCGAACCGGATCCGTTCAGCCCGCGATACCGCGACGAGATCATGGAGTTGTACCGCAGGATCGCGGGGCGCCCCTACTCGGTCCGGAACGAGATCATGCCGTTGGACGTGGAACGGTCCGTTCGCTGCCCGTTTCCGTTCTCCTCGCAAAGCGCCAAAACGGCCGGCTTGTTCACCATGGGGTTGGGCTTCCTGCTGCATTCGATCGACCGGCCGGCGGGAGCGCGGATTCTGGAATTCGGTCCGGGCTGGGGCAACAGCACCATCGCCCTGGCGCTGCTCGGCTACGACGTGACGGCGGTCGAAATCGGGCCGGATTTTTGCGAATTGCTCCGGCGAAGGGCTGAGCAGGCCGGTGTTGCCCTGACGGTGGTCAACGACGACTTCCTGTGGGCGGAAACGGTAACCGAGCCGTTCGACGCCGTCGTGTTTTTCGAGTGTTTCCATCACTGCTCCGACCATCGGCGGCTGCTGGCCGCTCTCGATCGCGCGGTGGCGCCGGGAGGGCGCATCTATTTCGCGGCCGAGCCGATCGTGGCGAACTGGCCGATGCCGTGGGGCCTGCGCGGCGACGGCGAGTCCCTGTGGGCGATCCGCTCCGGCGGCTGGATGGAGCTGGGCTTCAGCGAGGACTATTTCCGCGAGGCCCTGCGGCGGGCGGGCTGGAGTGTGCGCAGGCACGCGATCCCCGAAATCGGCTGGGCGGCGGTATGGGAGGCGCAGCGGAGCGCGGAATGCGATGGCGCCGATGCGCCGCCCCCCGCCGGGCCGCCGGCGGCGACGGAGATGCCGGAGCGGCAGGCGGACCCGGAGGCGGAGCGCCTCCGGCACGAACTCGCCGCCGTCTACTCCTCTACTTCCTGGCGTGTCACCGGGCCGCTCAGAGGCCTGAAGCGCCTTTTCCGGCGCTGACCGGCGGATCCGCAAGCGGCGGCAATCGGCATATCGCCGCCGGCCAGGATCAGGCTCCGCCGAGCGCGCGGCGCAGGATCTCCGGGATGATGCCGCCCGCCCGGACCAGCGCGACCTCGCGCGGCGTTTCCAGCAGCACCGTGGCCGTGCCTGTCAGCGTCTCGCCGGCATCGCGGCGCCGTAGCGTCACCTTCACCTGCCCGTGCGGCCCGGGCACGCCCGCATCGATCTCCAGCGTGTCGCCCGGCCGCAGGGCGAGCCGTTGCGGGCGCCAGCCTTTCGGCAGGCGGAGCGGCAGGATGCCCATGCAGACGAGGTTGGCGCGGTGGATGCGCTCGAAGGAATTGGCCAGCACGGCCCGCGCGCCGAGAAGCGCCGCGCCCTTCGCCGCCCAGTCGCGCGACGAACCGGTACCGTAGCGTTCGCCGGCGACGATCACCACCGGCGTCGCCGTTTCGGCATAGAGCGCCGCCACCCGCCACACCGGCAGGGTGGCGCCGCTCGGGACATGGAGGGCAAGCCCGCCTTCCCTGCCGCAGAGGTGTTCGAACACGGCAGGATTGGCGAACAGGCCGCGCAGCATCACCTCCCAGTTGCCGCGCCGCGCCGCGTAGACGTTCAGGTCGGCGGGGTTCTCGCCGTATGCCGCGAGCCATCTGCCGGCGTCGCTTGCGGCCGGAATGGCGCCGGCGGGAGAGATGTGATCGGTGGTGATGTCGTCTCCCAGCACCAGCAGCGGCTGGGCGAGAAGCGGTCCCGCCGGCAGCGCGGGCGGCCGCGACAGCACGAACGGCGGCGGGCGCAGGTAGGTGCTCCGCGGATCCCAGGGGAAGCGGCTTCCCGCCGGCGCCGCCAGCGCCGCCCACGCGACAGAGGCATCGGCCACGCCCGCGGCGGCGGCAACGTCACCCGGCGTCACGCCGGCGGCGACGGCGGCGGAGATTTCCGCCTCCGCCGGCCAGAGGTCGGCGAGGAATACCTCGTTGCCCTCGGCGTCGCGGCCGAGCGCGTCAAGGCTGATGTCGAGCCCCGCACGGCCGGCCAGCGCGTAGGCCACCACCAGCGGCGGCGAGGCGAGCAGCGCCGATTCCACCTGGTTGTGCACGCGGCCGGGAAAATTGCGGTTGCCTGACAACACCGCGACGGGCTTCAGCCCGACGGCAGCGGCGGCGGCAATCTCCGGCAGCAGCGGCCCGGAATTGCCGATGCAGGTGCCGCAGCCATACCCGGCGATGGCAAAGCCCAACGCTTCCAGGTCTTGCAGCAGCCCGGCCCGGCGGAGCCGCGCCGCGCTCGCCGGCGATCCCGGCGTCAGCGACGTCTTCACCCAGGACGCAACCGAAAGCCCCCTCGCCCGCGCCTTCCGTGCCAGCAGCCCGGCAGCGGCGAGCAGCCGGAAGTCGCTGGTGTTGGTGCAGGAGGTGATGGCGGCGATGCCCACGGCGTCCGCGGGAGTATCCCCTGCTGGCGTCCCGGTCCCGGGCGCGAGCGCCGCCGCCACCGCCTCGGGGGCAAGCAAATCCTGCGGCCGGCGCGGCCCGGCGACCACGAGGCGCACGGCGGAGAGGTCGATTTCCACCACAGCCGTGTAGCGGGGTTCCTGTTCCGGCTGGTGCCAGAGCCCGTTCCGATGCGCGTAGCTTTCCACCAGCGCGACCTGCTCCTCGGTTCTGCCGGTGGCGCGCAGATAGGCGAGAGTCGCGGCGTCGATGGGAAAGCAAGCGGTGGTGGCGCCGTATTCGGGGGCCATGTTGGCCACCACGCACCGTTCGCCGGCGGCAAGCGTGCCCACCCCAGGGCCGAAGAACTCCACGAACTCGCCCGCCACGCCGAAGCGCCTCAGCCGGCTGGTGACGGTGAGAGCGAGATCGGTGGCGAGTGTCCCCGCCGGCAGTAACCCGGTGAGACGTACGCCGATCACCTCGGGGATGCGGAGCGTCAGCGGCACGCCGAACATCGCCCCTTCCGCTTCCAGGCCGCCCACGCCCCAGCCGAGCACGCCGAGGCCGTTCACCATCGGCGTGTGCGAATCAGTGCCGAGAAGCGTGTCCGGCACCGCCCAGGGGACGCCCTCGATGGCGGCCGGATCCACCACCGTCGCCAGCCGCTCGAGGTTGATGGTGTGCATGATGCCGGTGCCGGGCGGAAAGACGCGAAAGCCCGCGATGCTGGCCGCGGCCCACTTCATGAAGCGGTAGCGTTCGGCGTTGCGCGCCATCTCGCGCGCCATGTTCTCCGAAAGCGCCGAAGGCTTCGCCATGACATCGACGGCGAGCGAGTGGTCGGTGGAGGTCGCCACCGGCAGCGTCGGATTGAGCCGCGCCGGATCGCCGCCTTCCGCCGCGAGCACGTCGCGCATGGCGGCGATATCGACCAGCGCCGGGCCGCAGGTGGTGTCGTGCATCAGGATGCGGCGCGGCGCGAAGGGGATCTCCGCCGCGCCGCGGCCGCTTTCCGGCCAGGCGAGCAGCGCGGCGCAGCCGGCCTCGGCGGCCCCGGGCTGGCGCAGCACGTTCTCCAGCAGCACGCGATGGCACCAGGGCATGCCCGGCAGCACCGCCCCGGCGGCGGCACGGAGATCGACCATGCGGCGGCGGCCGAAGGGGCCGGAAATCTCGGCAAGCGAAAGCTCTGGCGGCATGGCGGAACTCGTTCCGGGACTGGATGGACGGCGGGGGAAGAATTGTCTGTAATCGTGTCGTTCTACGATCTTGTCAGCCGAACGCGGCGGTCTTCACCCGTCGCGCGCCGTCGATGTGCACGCGCAGCAGGGCGGAGGCGTTGGCAAGTTCGCCGCGCTCCAGCAAGTCCAGGATCTGCAGATGCTCTCGGCATTGCCGGGGAAGCCGGCCGCGGTCCGTGGCGAGCCGGTATTCCATCAGCCGGCGCATCCTGTTCACCCGGCGCACACCGTCAAGGAAGAAGGGATTTCCCGACCAGCCGGCCACGGTTTCGTGGAATTCCGAGTTGATGGCGAACAGGCGGCTGCGCGGCAGGGTTTCCGCCGCGCCCTCCAGCAGGGAGCGCTGCTCGTCCCTGAGACGCTCGATCGCCTCCCGGTCGATGCGGAAGGTCGGCTCCAGCAGCGCCGCCGCCTCCGTCGCCGCGCGGAAGCGGTAGCCAAGGTCGTACGCCTCGCGGGAGGCGAGCACCGGCAGGAACGCCCAGCCACGGCCGGGCAGGCGCTCCGCCCAGCCTTCCTGGGCGATGCGGGCGAGGATCGCCACCGCGTGGTTGCGGGTGAGCGCGTAGCGGCGCATCAGCTCGTTCTCGGTCACGCGCTCGGGCAGATCGCCCGCCAGACGGTCGGCGGCGACGGCGAGATACGGTTCCTCGTCCCCGTCCGCGTCCGCAAAGCTGTCGGCGCCATCGAGATCGTCGCCGTCCTTGGCCAGGAAATAACCGCGGTTCGGCTCGCGGCGCACCATGCCGGCCGCCTCCAGCGCGGCAAGGGCGGCGCGGATCGGCGCGCGGGAGACGCGGAAGGCGTCGGCCAGCGTCTGCTCGGCCACATGCGCCCCGCGGCTGAGCCGACGATCGCGCACATGCGCGATGATCTGCTGGGAAAGCCGCGCCTGGAGTTTCGCCGCCTGCATGGTTCCCTACTTCCGTCCCGCGGCGCTTGACGGCGCCGTCAAAGATAGGTTTTTTATGTTCACATAGGTCCACGCGCCGGCCTCGCTGCGGCCGCCGGTTGTCGGCAAGGAAGCGGTGCCGCTTTCCGCCTGCCACTCCGGCAAACCGGCGAAGCCGCGCCGCCGCCAATCCAACCAAGAAGGGGAGACGTCCACATGAGCAGTACAAACGCATCGACGCCGGCCGCACTGGAAGGCGCAGCCGAGACCGGGGCCGCGGAGGTCGCCTTCCGCAAGATCGCCTGGCGGCTGATGCCGATTCTCTGTTTCGCCTTCATGGTGAATTTCCTCGACCGCATCAACGTCGGCTTCGCCGCGCTGTCGATGAACCAGCAGCTTGGCTTTAGCCACGCCGCTTTCGGTGTCGGTGCCGGAGTGCTGTTCCTTGGCTATACGATCTTCGAGATCCCCTCGAACGTGGCGCTGCACCGCGTCGGAGCGCGCATCTGGCTTGCGCGCATCATGTTCTCCTGGGGCATCGTGGCGATGGGCACCATGTTCATCACCGGCGCCAAAAGCTTCTATCTCGCCCGCTTCCTTCTCGGCACCGCCGAGGCCGGGTTCTTCCCCGGTGCCGCCTACTACCTTTCCGAGTAGTTCCCCGTGCAATACCGGGCGCGCATCTACGCGTTGTTCCTGGTCGCCATTCCGGTCGCCTCCTTCATCGGCGGCCCGGTTTCCGGCGCGCTGCTGCACATGCACGGCATGG
>JAJXZO010000016.1 GCA_021780035.1 Pseudomonadota bacterium | reverse complement strand
ATGAAGGCGACGATGTCGCCGGCGGAAGCGGCGTGCGGCGCCAGCAGCCGCATCCAGGCGACGAGCTTCGCCGCCACGGGATCGGGCAGGCGCCGGGCGGCGGCGGTGGCCTCCGCCCACTGCTCGCGACGGATGTCGCCGGCGATGGAGGGCGCGGCCCGCGCCGCGGCGGCGCCGAAGAACAGGAGGAACAGCAGCGGGAGAATCCGGAGCATCGGCCGACTCTACAGGTCCCGGCCTTGCAGCGCACCCCCACCTCGCCTATGCCTGCGTTCTTGCAGGCTCGCCACATTCTTCGCGGAGGTCGTCCATGTTCCAGGGCTCATACGTCGCCCTCATCACCCCCATGCGCGCGGACGGGACCGTGGACGAGAAGGCGCTCGCCGCGTTCGTGGAATGGCAGATCCAGCAGGGCACGCACGGGCTGGTGCCGGTCGGCACCACCGGCGAAAGCCCCACGCTCAGCCACGACGAGCACAAGCGCGTGGTGGACATCACCATCGCCGCGGCGGCCGGCCGCGTGCCGGTGATCGCCGGCGCCGGCAGCAACAGCACCGACGAGGCGATCGACCTCGCCCGCCACGCCAAGGTGGCCGGCGCGAACGCCGTGCTGGTGGTCACCCCCTACTACAACAAGCCCACGCAGGAGGGGATGTACCTGCACTTCACGGCGATCGCCGACGCCGTCGACTTGCCGATCATCATCTACAACATCCCGCCCCGCAGCGTCATCGACATGAGCGTCGAGACCATGGCCCGGCTGGCGAAGCACCCGAACATCGTCGGCGTGAAGGACGCCACCGCCAACCTCGCCCGCCCGCTGCACACGCGCCGGGCCTGCGGCAAGGAGTTCTGCCAGCTTTCCGGTGAGGACCACACCGCGCTCTCCTTCCTCGCCGCCGGCGGCGTGGGCTGCATCAGCGTCACCGCCAACGTGGCACCGAAGCTCTGCGCCACCATGCAGACCGCCTGGGCCGAGGGCCGCATCGATGAGGCGATGGCCATCCAGGACCGGCTCCTGCCGCTGCACGACGCGCTGTTCTCGGAAACCAGCCCCGGACCGGTGAAATACGCCGCGAGCCTGCTCGGCCACACCGCCGAGAAGTGCCGCCTGCCGCTCGCCCCCTGCGCCGAGCCGACCAAGGCGCGGGTGCGCGCGGCGATGGCCGAGGTCGGGCTGCTCAACTGATCTCCCCGGCCGGGGCTTTCGCGTGCTCTGGCTGTTCCTGAAGGGAATGGGCTTCGGGCTCGCGGTGGCGGCGCCCGTGGGGCCGATGTGCGTCCTGTGCATGCGCCAGACGCTCGGCCGCGGCGCGCCGATGGGACTCGCCATCGGCTTCGGTATCGCCTGCGGCGACGGCATCTACGCGCTCGTCGCCGCTTTCGGCTTCGCCTCGCTGTCGCACGTGCTTCTCGCCCACATGGCGCTGCTCAACCTCGTCGCCGGGCTGTTCCTGCTCTGGTTCGGGGTGCGGACCGCGCGCCGGCCCGCCGCCGCCGCCGCCGCATCTCCCACTCTCGCCTCGCTGCCCAGGGCAGCTTTCGGCGCGCTGCTGCTGACGCTGGCCAACCCGCCGACCATCCTCACCTTCCTCGCCCTGTTCACGGCCCTCGCCCCGGCGGGCGGCCTTGGCACCGGCGCGGCGGCGCTCACCGCCGGCGGCGTGTTCGCCGGCTCGACCCTGTGGTGGGGGGGACTGGTCGCGGCGGTCGCCGGCGCGCGGCATCTGCTGAGCGAGCGGCTGCGGCGCGGCATCGACGTCGTCTCCGGCGTGGCACTCGCCGCGTTCGGCGCGATCCTGCTCGCGCGTCTGTGGTAGGCGGCACGGGCATTTTGCCCGCACCCGATCGGGCTCTTCCTCAGGCGGTCACGCTCGCCGTAGCGCCGGACGAGGCGGTCGCATCGCTGGTCGCGCTCGCGGTCTGACTGCCGTCGGTACCGAACGGCGGCGGGGACGGAGGCGGCGCCATTCCGGTGCCGGCCGCACCGCCTCCCGATTACGGCATCGCCAGCAGGCTCTTCGGCATTCGCGCCATTTCGCCCACATGCGGTGAAATTGCTGTCATTCGTAACTCCCGCCCGCGGGCCGCGCTTTCTGGCGCGCCAAAGCGAGGCCATCTGCGCTGCATGCGCCACCCCGCGGGGCGGCCACCACAACCAAGAGGAAATCCGCGATGCTGCGGAAACTGCTGCCAATCCTGGGATTCTTTGTCGCCACCGCTGGCGCCCAGGCTGCCACCAATCCGGACTTCGTCGGCGCCGCCGCCAGCCCGCCGATGGGCCCCGGCCCCGGCAAGCTGTTCGCGGTCGATGCCGCACCCGCATCGGACCGCGCGGGCGCGTTCGCCAAGGCCGGCACGCCGGCCGGCAACAGCTTCTTCGCCGCCATCGATGCCGCCACCCACACCGCCTTCATCCCCTCGCCGGCCGGACGTGTCGCACTGGTGAACACCGGGACGCTCCGTGTCACGGGCGGCTTCGCCACCATCCCCGGCGCGCGCGTCGCCCGCGTGCTGCCCGGGCCGCGGCTGCTGGCGGTGCTGTCGGCGAAGGAGATCGCCTTCTACCGGCTTTCCGGCCACGCCCTGGTGTTCGGCCTGCCCGTCGGCGGCAACGCGCTGGCCGCGAGCGCGGACGGCAAGACGGTCTACGTCGGCGGCAACATGGATTCCTCGGTCACGGCCATCGACCTCGCCGCCCGCAGCCCCGTCGCCTCCTGGCCGGTGGCGCATTCGGGAGATCTCATCCGCGCCGGCACGCATCTGTTCTCGGCCGACATGCGGACGGGCGTGATGAGCGTCATCGACCTCGCCGACAACAGCATCGTCCGGCTGAAAACGCCCGAGGTGGACCCGCGCTTCTCCTACAGGAAAATCCCGGCGGCCACCGCGGGCTTCATGCAGCTTGCCCGTTCTCCCGACGGCGCGACCGTGTATGCCGCCGGCTTCTCCGGCAACATCCTGAAGTTCGACGCGGCAAAGCCGGCCTACCTGGGCGAAACCCGCGTCGCCGCCGGCACGGGCCCCGAGAAACTCAGCGGCCTCGCCGTCGCCGCCTCCGGCAACGAGGCGCTGGTGACCATCGAGAACCGCGACGAGAGCGCGCTCGTCTCGCTCGCCACCGGCAAGGTGCTGCGCGTCTTCCCCGGCGTGTCCGCCAACCGCTGGACGGCGGCGCAATAACTCAGGCCCGCTCCCGCACGCTGACGGCGCCGTATCGCGCCGCCAGCGGCCGGGCGAGAGCGGCGAACGCCGCCCCGTCCGCCGCCCCGAGCATGGGATCGGCGCAGCCCTCCGCCCGGCAGGGCTGCAACACGTGGCGCCGCACGCCGAGTTCCGCGAGCGTGGCCGCCAGTTCCCCGAGCGCCGCGGCATCGATCAAGTCCGGGTGCACGGTGGTCCGCACCTCGCAGTCGACACCGCTTTCCAGCAGCAGCATCAGGCTTTCCCGCGCCCGCTCGCCGCTTCCGGCCACGCCGGTGATGGCCGCGTAGTCGCCGAAGCGCGCCTTGGCGTCGAAGCCCACCCAGTCGAGCAGCCCGAGCAGCGGAGTCAGCCGTTCCGGTGCCGGCCCCGCCGTGTGCAGCCCGACGCGAAAGCCCAGCGCCCGCACGTCCCCGATCGCCGCGGCGATCCCCCCCTGCACGGTAGGCTCGCCGCCCGAGAACACCACGCCGTCGAGCAGCCCGGCACGGCGGCGCAGGAATGCCAGCACCTCCGCCCAGGTCATTTCCGGCGCGGCGGCAGCATCCTGCAGATGGTGGTTGTGGCAGTAGCGGCAGCGCCAGGGGCAGCCCCGGCAGAACACGGTGGCCGCAAGCTCGCCCGGCCAGTCGCAGGTCGAGAGGCTCGTGAGGCCGCCGACGCGCAACTCCGTCCGCGAGGCCGAAGGCACGCGCGCCGGCTCAGGGCTCGGCGAAAAACGCGCGCTCGCGGAATTCGCTCTGCTTGCCGGCGTTGAAGGAGGCGACCGGGCGATGGTAGCCCATCACCCGCGTCCACACCTCGCAGGGCTGCCGCTCGCAATCGGCAAGCGCGATGCCGTCGTCGTCGGCTCCGGCGGCGGTTTCTAGCGCGACGGGGGTGATGCTGTTCATGCGTCGGCTCCTTGCAGGGGAGAGGCGGACCGGGCGGCGCGCTTGCGGGCGAGAATCTCCTCGTCGCACTTCGGGCAGAAGGCGTGCTCGCCGCTGAGATACCCGTGTTTCGGGCACACGGAGAACGTGGGCGTGATGGTGATGTAGGGCAGGCGGAACTTCTCCAGCGCGCGCTTGACGAGTTTGCGGCAGGCGACGGCCGACGAGATGCTTTCCCGCATGTAGAGATGCAGCACCGTGCCGCCGGTGTAGCGGCTCTGCAGCGCCTCCTGGCGTTCCAGCGCCTCGAACGGATCGTCGGTGAAGCCCACCGGCAGCTGCGTCGAATTCGTGTAGTAGGGCGCCTCGGGCGTGCCCGCCTGCAAAATGCCTGGGAAGCGCTTGCGGTCCTCGCGGGCGAAACGGTAGGTGGCGCCCTCCGCGGGAGTCGCCTCCAGGTTGTACATGTGCCCGGTCTCGTTCTGGTAGGCGGTGATGCGCTCGCGCACATGGTCGAGCAGCCGCACCGCCAGCGCGTGTCCTTCCTCTGTCGAAATGTTATCCGCGTCGGCGGTGAAGTTGCGGATCATCTCGTTCACGCCGTTGAGGCCGAGGGTGGAGAAGTGGTTGCGGAAGGTGCCGAGGTAGCGCCTGGTGTAGGGGTAGAGCCCGCCGTCCATCAGCCGCTGGATGGTCTTGCGCTTCACCTCCAGGCTGTCGCGGCCGAGGTCGAGCAGATGGTCGAGCCGGTGCAGCAGCCCGTCCTCGTCGCCCCGGTGCAGATAGCCGAGCCGCGCGCAGTTGACCGTCACCACGCCGATGGAACCGGTCTGCTCGGCGCTGCCGAACAGGCCGTTGCCGCGCTTCAGCAGTTCCGTCAGGTCGAGCTGCAGCCGGCAGCACATGGAGCGCACCATGTGCGGCTTCAGGTCGGAGTTGATGAAGTTCTGGAAGTAGGGCAGCCCGTATTTCGCCGTCAGCGCGAACAGCCGCCCGGCGTTCTCGCTCTCCCACGGGAAGTCGGGCGTGATGTTGTAGGTGGGGATGGGGAAGGTGAACACGCGCTCCTTGGCGTCGCCCTTCTCCATCACCTCGATGTAGGCGCGGTTGATGGCGTCCATCTCCGGCTGCAGCTCGCCGTAGGTGAAGGGCATCTCCTCGCCGTCGATCACCGGCACCTGCTCGCGCAGGTCCTCGGGGCAGGTCCAGTCGAAGGTGAGGTTGGTGAACGGCGTCTGCGTTCCCCAGCGCGAGGGAACGTTCAGGTTGTACACAAGCTCCTGCATCGCCTGGTAGATCTCGCCGTATTGCAGACGGTCCCTGCGCACGAACGGCGCCATGTAGGTGTCGAAGGAGCTGAACGCCTGCGCGCCCGCCCATTCGTTCTGCAGCGTGCCGAGGAAGTTGACGATCTGCCCCACCGCGCTGGAGAAATGCCTGGGCGGCGCGGCCTCGACGCGGCCGGGCACGCCGTTCAGCCCCTCGGCGAGCAGCGTGCGCAGCGACCACCCGGCGCAGTAGCCGGTCAGCATGTCGAGATCGTGGATGTGGATGTCGCCGTCGCGGTGCGCGGCGCCCACCTCCGGCGCGTAGACGTGCGAAAGCCAGTAGTTGGCGGCCACCTTGCCCGAGACGTTGAGGATCAGCCCGCCCAGCGAATAGCCCTGGTTGGCGTTGGCGTTCACCCGCCAGTCGGTGCGGCCCACGTAGTCCTCGATGGAGGCGGCCACCGCCACCATGGTCTCGCGGTCCTGGCGCATGCGCGCGTGGCGGTCGCGATAGACGATGTAGGCGCGCGCGGTGGCGAAATGGTTCGCCGAGATCAGCACCTGCTCCACCACGTCCTGGATCTGCTCGATCTCGGGCGCGCGGTCCTCGAAGCGCCGGCTCAGCACCTTCAACGCCTGCGCGGTGAGCAGCGCCGCCTCGGCGTCGCCGAACTCGCCGGTGGCGCCGCCGGCGCGGGCGATCGCCGCCTCGATCTTGCCGGCGTCGAACGGCACCACCGCGCCCGTGCGCTTGGTGACGCTGTCTGGAGAGGCTCCCTCGCGAAGGCCGGCCATCACGTCTCTTCCCGCCCCGGGTCTTCGCTCACGCGCCCAGGAACCACAATATGTTGTAGAATTAGGCGAATAACCCCACAACATGAGGGTGCTCCTTTTGCTCCGTGACCGTCAAGCCCTCTCCTGGGGGTCGCGGCGGCGGCGGCATCGCTGGCCGAAGCGGGCGCATCCGTGGCATACGGAAGCGTCATGATCACGCCCCCCAACCCGGAAGTGCTGCACGGCGCCGTGCTGCGGGCGCTGATCGTCGTGCTCGACTGGGCGGGAACGCTGGCCTTCGCCTTCAGCGGCGCGCTGGTGGGCGTGCAGAAGCGCTTCGACCTGTTCGGCGTGCTGTTCCTCGCCTTCGTCACCGCCGTGGCGGGCGGGCTGATGCGCGACGTGCTGATCGGCGCGCTGCCGCCCGTGGCCATCACCGACGTCCACTATTTCCTGCTCTCGCTCGCCGCCGGCCTCGTCACCTTCCTCTGGTATGCGAAGGTGGCGACGCTGCAACGGCCGATCCTGCTGTTCGACGCCGTGGGCCTCGCCCTGTTCGCGGTGATCGGCACCTCGAAGGCGCTGGACTGGGGCATCAACCCGCTGATGGCGCCGCTGCTCGGCATGATCACCGGCATCGGCGGCGGCATGGCGCGCGACGTGCTGGCCGGCGGCGTCCCCTTCGTGCTGCGCGCCGATCTCTACGCCGTGGCGGCGCTGGCCGGCGCCGGGGTGGTTTCCCTCGGGCACCTGTTCGGCCTTTCGCCCTTCGTGCCGATGCTGCTCGGCGCCGCGCTGTGCGTGTTCCTGCGCCTGATGGCCATCTACCAGCACTGGCGCGCGCCGCTGCCCCGCCGGGGCGGCCCCGGCGGGGGCTGAGAGCTACCCCCGCCAGCGCAGTGCCTCCGCCACCAGCGAGAACGCCGCCGAGGGCTGCCTGCGGCTCGGGTAGTAGAGGTGGTAGCCGGAAAACGGCGGGCACCACTCCTCCAGCACCCGCACCAGCGTCCCCGCCGCCAGCGCCTCGACGGCGTGGTCCTCCAGCACGCACGCGAGCCCGAAGCCCGCCTCCGCCGCCCGCAGCACCATGCCGACGTCGTTGAAGATGAGCTGCCCCTCCACCCGCACCTTCACCTCGCGGCCGCCCGTCTCCAGTTCCCAGGCGTAGAGGCCGCCCAGCGTCTGCTGGCGCAGGTTGATGCAGCGGTGAGCGGCGAGGTCCGCCGGCGCGCGCGGCGCCGGGTGCCGGGCGAGGTAGTCGGGCGCGCCCACCACCGCCATGCGCAGCTCGGGGCCGATGCGCACCGCCACCATGTCCCGCGCCAGGTGCTCGCCCAGGCGCACGCCCGCGTCGAAGCGTTCGGCGACGATGTCGGTGAGGCGGGATTCGACGTTCAGTTCCAGCTCGATGTCCGGGCAGCGGCGCAGCAGCGGCGCGAGCTTCGGCCACAGCACGTGCGTGGCGGCGTGCGCCGAGGTGGAGATGCGCACGAGGCCGGCCGGCGTCTCCCTCAGCGCGCTGAGCGAGGCGAGCCCGGCGTCGATGCCCTCGAACGCCGGCCGCAGCGTGCCGAGCAGCCGCTCCCCGGCCGCGGTGGGAGAGACGCGGCGCGTGGTGCGCGTCAGCAGCCGCACGCCGAGCCGGCCTTCCAGCCGCCGCACCGTGTGGCTCAGCGCCGACTGCGAAGTGCCGAGCCTCGCGGCGGCGCGGGTGAAATTGCGCTCCTCGGCCACCGCCAGGAAGGCGGTCAGGTCGGACAGGTCTTCCCGGCGCATTGATGAACTCCAGATATAAGTCCTTGCCGATTTCACCATCTAATATCGCCGGCCCTCCGCCGCTATCTCCTGCCCATGCTCGGCGGGAGCCGCCCGCTGCCCTCACTGGAGACATGCGATGCAACAACGCGAACTCGGCCGCAGCGGGCTGCGGGTTTCCGCCCTCGGCCTCGGCTGCATGGGGCTCGACTTCGGTTACGGCCCGCCCACGGACCGGGCGGAGGCGGTGGCGCTGATCCGCCGCGCCGTCGATCTCGGCATCACCTTCTTCGACACCGCCGAGGTCTACGGCCCCTACACCAACGAGGAGGTGGTGGGCGAGGCGCTCGCCCCCGTCCGCGACAAGGTGGCCATCGCCACCAAGTTCGGCTTCAACATCGGCACCGGCTATACCACGGCGCTGAACAGCCGCCCCGGGCACATCCGCGAGGTGGTGGAGGCCTCGCTCCAGCGCCTGCGCACCGACCGCATCGACCTGCTTTACCAGCACCGCGTCGATCCCGAGGTGCCGATCGAGGACGTCGCCGGGACGGTGAAAGACCTGATCGCCGCCGGCAAGGTGAAGCACTTCGGCCTCTCCGAGGCGGGCGTCCGCACCATCCGCCGCGCCCACGCCGTGCAGCCGGTGGCGGCGCTGCAAAGCGAATACTCGCTGTTCTGGCGCGAACCGGAGGCGGAGATCCTGCCCACGCTCGAGGAACTCGGCATCGGCTTCGTTCCCTTCAGCCCGCTCGGCAAGGGCTTCCTCACCGGCGCCATCACCGAGTCCACCGAGTTCACCACCAGCGACTTCCGCAACACCGTGCCGCGCTTCTCGCCCGACATGCGCCGCGCCAACCAGGCGGTGGTCGAACTCGTCCGCTCGGTGGCGGCGCGCAAGGGCGCGACCCCGGCGCAGGTGGCGCTCGCCTGGCTGCTCGCCCGCAAACCCTGGATCGTGCCGATTCCGGGCACGACGAAGCCGGGCCGCCTCGACGAGAACGCCGGCGCCGCCGCGCTTTCCCTCTCCACCGCGGAAGTGGCGGAGATCACCGGGGCGGCGGAGAAGATCCCGCTGCAGGGCGACCGCTACGCGCCCGCGCAGCAGCGCATGATCGACCGCTGAGGCCGCCATGCCCCCGAACCCCCGCGCGCGCCGCGAGCACGAGGCGCTGTTTCCCGGCCACGTCTCCACCCTGGCGGCCTCCGACCCGGAGTTGATCGAGATCTTCGACAACTTCGCCTTCGACGAGGTGCTGCGCGAAAGCCGGCTCGACCGGCGCACGCGGCTGATGGCGCAGCTCGCGGCGCTCATCGCCTGCCAGGCGCTGGCCGAGTGGCGCATCCTGCTGGATGCGGCGCTCGGGGCCGGGGTGGCGCCGGTCGAGGCGCGGGAGATCGTCTACCAGGCGGTGCCCTACGTCGGCATGGCGAAGGTGTTCGACTTTCTGCACGCCGCCAACGAGGCGTTCGCCGCGCGCGGCATCGCCCTGCCGCTGCCCGCCCAGGCGGCCACCGACGCCGGAACGCGGGAGGCGAAGGGGCGCGCCGTGCAGGCGGCGATCATCGGCGAGGCGGCGGTGGAGCGCCGCTACGCCAACGCCCCGGCCGACGCCCTGCACATCGAACGCCTCCTCTCCGCCAACTGCTTCGGCGACCACCTCGCCCGCGGCGGCATCGCCCTCGACGTGCGCGAACTGCTCACCTTCAGCATGCTGGTGGCCCTGGGCGGCTGCGACGCGCAGGTGAAGGCGCACGTCGCCGCCAACCTCCGCCTCGGCAACGACCGCCGCCGGCTGATCGACGTGCTGACGCAACTGCTGCCCTTCATCGGCTATCCACGCACGCTGAACGGGCTGGCCGCCGTCAACGAGGCCGCTCCGGTCTGAGCCGCCACGGCCGCGCGCGCCTTTTCCTTCCGGCCCGCCGGCAATGCGGCTACGCTCGCCGGGCCGGGAGGGCAAACGCCGCCCGCGCGGGAAACACCTTGCCGATGGAGCGGCCGGCATGAGCGAAGGACTCGAACACGCGCGCGAGGGCATCGAGCGCGCGCACCACGCCCACGAGTCGCATGGCGACAGCGCCGCGCGCTGGGTCGCCATTCTGGTGGCGCTGTTCGCCGCCGGCCTCGCGCTCGCCGACGTGGGGGAAAAGGCCTCGCAGACCTCCTTCCTCATGCACCACATCGCCATGACCGACGACTACGCCTACTACCAGGCGAAGAACCTGCGCATCGAAACCCTACAGTCCAGCAACGACATCCTGCGCAACCTGCCCGGCGGCATCACCGCGGCGATCGCGGAGCGGATCAAGGCCGCCGACGCCACCATCGCCCGTCTGCGCGACAACCCCAAGGAGGGCAACGGCATGAAGCAGCTGCTCGCGCAGGCCGAGGAAAATCGCCGTCACGCCGACCACGCGCTGCACCGCGAACACGGCTACGCCGGCGCGGCCGGGGCGTTGCAGATCGCCATCCTGCTCGCCTCGGTTTCCATCGTCACGCGCATGGCGCCGCTGCGCTACGCCGCCGGCGCCATCGGCGGCCTCGCCATGCTGTTCGGCCTCGCCGTTTTCGCCGGCGCGGTGTAGCGCCGCCACGAGGGAGCGCAGCAATGGCACGATGGCTGCGAATCCTGCCCGTTGTCACCGCGCTGCTCGTCGCCGGCCCCGCGGCGCATGCGGACCCTCTGGCGCTCTGGCACGTCGTGCACGACCGCTGCGTGCGCCATTTTCTCGCCAGCGGCTCGCCCGCGCCCTGCCGGCGCGTCGCCATGACCGAGCCGGGCGACCGTGGCGACGCAGTGCTGAAGGATCTCCGCGGCGCCACCCAGTTCCTGCTGATCCCGACCAGCCGCGTCACCGGCATCGAGGACCCGGCGGTGCTGGCGCCGGGCGCGCCCAACTACTTCGCCGACGCCTGGAAGGCGACCGCCCTGGTGTCGCGGCGCGCCGGCGTTGCCTTGCCGCGCAACGACCTCAGCCTGGCCATCAACGCGCCCACCGCGCGCACGCAGGACCAGTTGCACATCCACGTGGACTGTGTGCGTGCCGACGTGCGCGCCACGCTGCGGCGGCTGGCGCCCAAGGTGGGGCCCGCCTGGACGGCACTGCCCGGGCGGCTCGGCGGCGCCCGCTGGCGGGCGCGGCGCATCGACGGTGCGCACCTCGTTGTCAATCCGTTCCGCCTGCTCGCCGACGGGCCGGCCGCGGCGGAGATGCGGCGGCACACATTGGTGCTGGTCGGCATGATTTTCGCGGGCGGCGCGCCGGGATTCATCCTGCTCGACGCCCGCACCGACCCGCCGTCGGGCTTCCTTGGCGACGGCGAGATCCTGCAGGACCACGGCTGCGCCGTGGCCCGGCGCTGACCCTGTCCGCACCGCCCGCACTCAGGACGCCCGCGCCCGGCGAGGCAGGGGAGGTGTTCCGCGTCTCCCTCGGCCTCGGCATCACCTCGTTCGGCGGACCGGTCGCGCCCCTCGGCTATTTCGAGCGCGCCTACGTGCGCGAGCGCCGCTGGCTCTCCGCCGGGGACTACGCCGGGCTGGTGGCGCTCTGCCAGTTGCTCCCCGGCCCCGCCAGCAGCCAGGTCGGCCTTCTCGTCGGCCTGCGCCGTGCCGGCTGGCCGGGTGCGCTGGCCGCCTGGGCCGGTTTCACGCTGCCCACCGCCCTGCTGATGTTCGCCTTCGCCGAACTCGCGCCGCACCTGCCCGGCCCGCTGTTCGATTCGATGCTGCACGGCCTCAGGCTCGTCGCCGTGGCGGTGGTGGCGCAGGCGCTGCCCGACCCGCTGTTCACCTTCGCCGCCTACCACGGCGCCGCCTCTACGATCCGATCTGGACCGGCGCCGTGGCGGGCGGGGTCGATGTCGCCATCGCGCTCGCCGGCTTCCTGCTGCTCGAGCGCTGGCGCCTGCCGCCGGTCGGCGTCGTACTGTTCTGCCTCTCGGCGCCGCCCTGCTCGCCGCCGCCCTGGGCCATCCCTGAAGCCGGCGGCTCAGGAGCTTTCCGCCACCCCGGCGCCGGCCCCGGCGAGGATCACATGCAGGTGGCCCGGTCCGTGCGCGCCGCGCACCAGCACGCCCTCGATGTCCGTCGTGCCGGAGGGGCCGGTCACCAGGATCAGGTTGCGCGGCGCCGGCCGGCCCGCCTCGCGCGCGGCGCAGTCCTCGAGCCAGGCAACCACGCCCGCCGCCTCCACCACCACGATGTGGTGCATCGGCAGGAAGGCGAACAGCACCGGCATGTCGGCACCGGAACGAAAAACCAGCGAGCCGGTCTCCGCCACGGCATAGGCCGCGAGGCAGACCGAGGCCGCCTCGTCCACGGCGATGCCGCCGTGCGTCTCGAGACCGGCCCAGTCGAGCGCCCGCAGCGCCGCCGCCGGCTGCAGGGCGATGCGGGGCCCGAGCCCCCGCACCCGGAGATAGTCGCGCACCGCCGCCGGCACCTCGGCAAGCGAAGCGACGCGCGCGGCGGTGGCGGCAACCGACGGACCGGTGAGACGGGCGAGGAAGGATTCGACTGCGTCGTTCCCCACCCGGTCGGGCCGCAGCCCCGGCACGCGCGCGAGCAGGGCGGCGGCGGTGGCTGCGGGGTGCGCGTCCGCGCCGATGGCGGCGAAGATGGCGTCGCGCGCGCTCATCGCCCGCGCCCCCTGATCTGCTCCATGAAACTCCGCCTCGCGGGGCCGGGAAAATCGCGATGCGCCGTCCAGCCGCGCGCGAACGGCATGGAGCGGATCCATCCGCCGCGCGCGAACAGCCGCATCGACCGCAGCGCCAGGCGCGTCGCCAGGCGGTAGAGCGCCGGCCGCGCGGCGACGAACCGCCACACGCCGATGCCGAAGACCTCGGTCCTCGGCGGCAGCCCTTCGCGCCAGGAACGGTCGCGCCAGCCGCGCAGCAGTTTCGGCAGCGGAATCTTCACCGGGCAGACCTCGGCGCACTGGCCGTTCAGCGTGCAGGCGCGCGGCAGGTCCTGCGTCGCCGGCAGGCCGTCGAGCAGGGGCGTCAGCACCGCGCCCATCGGCCCCGGATAGGTGCCGCCGTAGGCATGGCCGCCGATCTGCCGGTAGACGACGCAGTGGTTCAGGCAGGCGCCGCAGCGGAGGCAACGCAGCATCTCGGCGAGGCCCTCACGCAGCATGCGGGTGCGGCCGTTGTCGACGAGAACGATGTGGAACTCGTCGGGCCCGTCGGCGTCACCCGGCCGTTTCGGGCCGCAGTGGAAGGTGGTGTACTGCGTCAGTTCCGCCCCGGTGGCGGAGCGCACCAGCAGCCGCAGCAGCACTGTCGCGTGCGCCATCGAGGGCACCAGCTTCTCGATGCCGGCGGTGACGATGTGCACGCGCGGCGGCGTCGTGGTCAGCTCGGCGTTGCCCTCGTTGGTCACGGTGCACACCGCGCCGCTGTCGGCGACAAGGAAATTCGCCCCGGAGATGCCGACGTCGGCCGCCATGAACTTCATGCGCAACTGCCGACGCGCGCTGCCCACCATCGCCTCCACGCTGTCGAGCGGCCCCGGATCGGCGTGCTCCCGGGCGAACATCTCGCGCACCTGCTCGCGCGTCTTGTGCAGCGCCGGCCAGACGATGTGCGAGGGACGGTCGCCGGCCAGCTGCACCACGTGCTCGGCCAGATCGGTCTCCACGCGTTCGATGCCGGCCGCCGCCAGCGCGTGCGGCAGGCCGATCTCCTCGCCGAGCATCGACTTGGCGCGCGTGACGCTCCTCGCCCCGGCGCTCCGGCAGAGGCGGATGGTGATGTCGCACGCCTCCTCCGCCGTCCGCGCCCAGTGCACTTTCGCCCCCGAGGCGATGGCGTTGCGCTCGAACTCCGCGAGATAGTGGCCGAGATGGGCGATGACGTGGTCCTTGATGTCCCGCCCCAGCTCGCGCGCCTGCTCGAAGCCGGGCCAATCCGCCACGGCGGCGGCGCGCTTCGCCCGCGCGGTGCCGGTGGTGCGGTCGATGGCGAGTTTCAGCGTGCGGTCGCCGATCGCCTGTTCCGTGCGGGCGGTGAAGGCCGCAGTCATTCCTCCTCTCCGATCGCCGGCCCCTCGCCCATGCCGGCGAGCACTTCGGCGACGTGGAAGGCGCGCACGCGGCTTCCCTCGCGGTGCAGGCGACCGGCCATGTTCATCAGGCAGCCGAGGTCGCCGCCGAGCAGCAGCTCCGCGCCGGTGGCGTCGATGCTCGCCGTCTTTTCCGTCACGATGGCGTTGGAGATCGCCGCATACTCCACCGCGAAGGTGCCGCCGAAGCCGCAGCAGGTCTCCGCGCCCTCCATCTCCACCACTTCCAGGCCCGCGACGCCGGCGAGAAGCGCGCGCGGCTGCCGCTTCACGCCAAGCTCGCGCAGGCCCGCGCAGCTGTCGTGGTAGGTGGCCTTGCCCCGCAGCGCGACGCCTTCGGGCCGCCAGCGGCGGACATCGGCGAGGTAGGTCAGAAGCTCGAAGGTTTTCGCCGCCAGCGCCTCGGCCCGCGCGCGCCACTCCGAGCCGGCCGGGAACATCTCGGGATATTCGACGCACACGGTCTTGGCGCAGGAGCCCGACGGGATCACCACCGCGTCATAGGGCTCGAACAGCGCGATGGTCCGCTTCGCCAGCGCCGCCCCGCCGTCGCGGTCGCCGGCATGCAGTGCCGGCTGGCCGCAGCAGGTCTGCCCGCGCGGGATCTCCACCCGGCAGCCGGCGGCCTCGAGCAGCGCCAGGGCGGCGAACCCGACGCGCGGCCGCATGGCATCCACGAGGCAGGTAACGAACAGCGCGACGCGCGGCGCGGCCCGCTTCGGCTCCGACATCCTTGCTCTCCCGGCGAACGGGCGTCTTCCCGGGCCCGGCGGCACGCCCACCCGCTGGCCGGCCTGTCTATCCGAAGCACGCTCGCCGTGGCGAGGGCTTTTTGCCGCCGGGCGGCCCGCCGAGGCGGGGTCCCGCGTCCCGTGCGGCAGCAGCCCCCACGTGAGCAGACCGAGCCGCCGATCGCCTCCGGCGGCTCGAAACTCGCATAGCGTCCGCACATCGAAGCCCGATCCCACGCCCGTCCCGGTCACTTCCCGTTGCGGCCGCGGCGCATCCACCAGTATTCGCTATCCGGCATATCGCTGCGGACCTGCACCGCATAATCGGCGTTGCCGGGAACGACGGGGCCGTACTCGCCGTAGCGATCGCCCAGGAATTCCTTCTCGACGAAATCGAACGGCAGCTGGAGTTCGAATTCCCTGCCGACAAGCCGTTCGTGCGGATGCGTCGCGGGCAGTGCCGCCAAGCGCGCGATCGCGCTTCCCGCGATCACCTGTATCGCGGTCTCCGGCATGCCGTGCCGCGGGCACCAGAAGGCGGTCCATCCTTCGGCGAGATTGTCGATGTATCGCTGAATGCGCGCGCTGATGAGG